>NZ_JBMEMN010000009.1:0-79533 GCF_049310905.1 Gudongella sp. DL1XJH-153 | reverse complement strand
TTAGGGTATAGACGGGGTCGTCTGCTGGTAATCCGATTTGATACAGATTGAAGTTGATTGCTTGTTGCCCTATTTCGAAAAATTGGTTATAATATGGTGTGTTCATTATAGTTACAGTATACACTGTAACGGAAAAAAGATGGTTGTGGTTAGCCATCTTTTTTCTTTTTTTGATAAAAAAACAGCACCCTCTCTTCAGAGTGTGCTGTTTTTTCAAAAGGGGCTATTTCCCGACAGCCCCATGTCCAATGTTAAAATCATACACGGGAGCAGTACAGGTACTTATATGGCTATACTGGATGAAAACATGGATATGCATGTTGCAATAAGTTCAATGGACATTTATTCATATCTTGATAAGGATTACATTTTACAGAATAGGGATGGCATACTGGAAAGCAGCATCATTGCTTTTGATACAAACCTATCCATGGATAATCTGAAATTTGCGGTGGAGCTTTTCAAGCATAAGAAGCTTTTTCTTGATACAGTTTCTTCTGAAAAGGCAAAAATTGCAAAAGAAATAATCGGTTTCTTTCATACTGTAAAGCCAAACAAGCTGGAAGCCCAGATATTGACGGATATTAGTATTGAGAACGATAATGATCTCGTGGCTTCAGCTGATCTGCTTCATTCCAAGGGGGTTGTCAATGTGTGTATATCTCTTGGTTCTGAAGGTGTGTTTTACAGCAATTCAAATGAAAGAGGTCTGGTAAGAATACCTGATATAAAAATAAGAAATGCAACAGGAGCAGGAGATGCATTCCAGGCTGGTCTCATACACGGTGAGCTTGAGGGAATGGACTTATCAGAAAGTGTAAAAATTGCTTCTGCAACTGCTGCTATGACCATGGATTCTGAAAGTACAATAAATAAGAGCATAACAATTGAAAAGATACTTGGTTTATCAAAGAAAATGGAGGTTAGAAAATTATGAGAGAGTACTTGGATATAAGCAAGGATGTCAAAAAAGCATTGGAAGAAGGAAAGCCGGTTGTGGCACTGGAGTCCACAATTATTTCTCACGGGATGCCATATCCACAAAACGTTGAGACAGCCTTAAAAGTAGAAGAAATAATTAGAAGCAAGGGAGCAGTTCCAGCTACAATAGGAATAATCAATGGACGCCTAATTGCTGGGTTGACGTCGGATGAAATTGATTATATGGGTAAAACATCTGGAATTGCAAAAGTTTCAAGAAGAGATATTCCATTTATTGTCTCCTCAGAAAGAGATGGTGCAACAACTGTAGCATCAACAATGATAATTGCTGAAATGGCTGGAATAAAAGTATTCGCTACTGGTGGAATCGGTGGAGTCCATAGAGGTGCTGAAACCACTATGGATATTTCTGCAGACCTTGAAGAACTGTCTCAAACAAATGTGGCTGTAGTTTGTGCTGGAGCAAAATCAATTCTTGATATTGGTCTAACCCTCGAGTACCTGGAGACTAAAGGCGTACCGGTTCTTGGATACAAGACAGATGAGTTGCCTGCATTCTACACTAGAAAGAGTGGCTTCTCGGTTGATTACAACATGGATTCACCTAAAAAAATTGCTGATCTCCTTAGAGTCAAGTGGGATCTGAATCTACATGGAGGAGTGGTTGTAGCCAACCCAATCCCTGAAGAATACTCCATGGATGCAGCTCTTATCACCGATACTATTGAAAAAGCAATTGTGGAAGCAAATGAAAAGGGAATCAAGGGTAAAGACACCACTCCCTTCCTTCTAGCCAAAATTAAAGAAATTACAGGTGGAGACTCCCTTGATGCAAATATTGAACTGGTATACAACAATGCGATACTGGCAGCACAAATTGCAGTAGAGCTCTCTAAATAACTTATTAAACTGAGGATATCCCCTCAGTTATTTTTGTTTAATTTCTGGAATTAGGTATATAAATATAGTAATAGCTGATAATGATTATCATTTAACTATAAATTCAAGGAGGTATCTACATGCGTTTGGAAGATTATAATCCATTGAAAAATGAAATGTACCAGGTTTTGGATCCAACCGGCAAGATTGTGTTGGAAAAAGATATTCCCGAGCTTGATGATGAACAACTGAAGTATCTTTACAAAACCATGCTCTTTACAAGAACTATTGATGAGAAGGCACTTTCTTATCAAAGACAAGGTCGGATGCTAACCTATGCACCTAATCTTGGTCAGGAAGCAGCACAGGTTGGAAGCGCCTATTCCCTGGAAAAGGAGGACTGGTTGGCTCCAGCGTTTAGAGAGCTGGGAGCTTGGCTTGTAAGAGGTGTTCCACTTAAAAACATCTATCTTTACTGGTACGGCAACGAGTGGGGCAGTCATATGCCCGAAGGGGTAAGGGTTCTGCCCATATCAGTGCCAATAGCATCCCAGATGCAACATGCCACAGGTATTGGAATGGCAAATAATATTAAGAATGAGAAAAACGTTGTCCTGACATATGTTGGTGATGGCGGAACCTCTCATGGTGACTTTCACGAGGCGCTTAACTTTGCTTCTGTATTCAAGTCTCCAGTGGTATTTATTGTGCAAAACAATCAGTATGCAATTTCCACTTCAAGAAAAATTCAGACGATGAGTGAAAATATTGCCTTGAAGGCAACTGCCTACGCCATGCCTGGAATTCTGGTCGATGGCAATGATATATTTGCCATGTACAACGCAACAAAAGCTGCTGTAGATAGGGCGAGAGATGGTGATGGTCCAACGCTTATTGAGGCCTACACCTACAGACTGGGAGCTCACACCACTTCTGATGATCCAACTAAGTACAGGGATGATGCTGAAGTTGAAGAGTGGAAAAAGAAGGATCCTATCTTAAGATTTGAAGAATACCTAAAGGGAAAAAATCTAATCGATGATCAGTGGATAGATGAAACTAAAAAAGAACTTGAGAAAGAGGTAAAGGAAACCTTCGAGTCAATTGAAGACAAGTCCGATACAGTACTTGAGGATATATTCAAGTATCATTACGAAGAAATGCCAGCACAGTTAAAAGATCAGCTGGATGAATATAAATCCTTTTTGGAAGGAGGAAAATAAAAATGGCCAACACTTTAAGTATTATACAAGCCATTAACCAGGCTCTGATGAATGAAATGAAAAACGACGATACAGTTGTAGTCTACGGTGAGGACGTTGGAATTGAGGGTGGAGTTTTTAGAGCATCCGTGGATCTGCAAAAGACTTTTGGCAAGGAAAGAGCATTTGATACGCCTTTGGCTGAATCAGCTATTGTTGGGACAGCTGTAGGAATGGCAATCAATGGACTTAAGCCTGTTGTTGAAATGCAGTTTTCAGGATTTTCATATCCTGGATTCAATCAGATAATCAGTCATGTTGCCAGAATGAGGAACAGATCCAGAGGTCAGTATAATCTACCAATGGTGATACGCGCACCCTATGGTGGTGGAATCAGGGCTTTGGAGCACCATTCTGAAAGCACTGAAGCACTTTATGCTCAAATTCCTGGACTGAAGGTTGTAATACCATCAACACCTTATGATGCCAAGGGTTTATTGATAGCGGCAATAAGAGATCCGGACCCAGTTCTTTTCTGGGAACCAAAGAGAATATACAGAGCCTTCAAGCAGGAAATCCCTGAGGAAGCTTATGAAATTCCGTTGGGCAAAGCCAAGGTCATCCAGGAGGGTGATGATATAACGGTAGTTGCCTGGGGAGCAATGGTTCCAGATGTACAGAAGGCAATCAAGATAGTTGAAGAAAAAGGAATATCCGCTGAGGTTATCGATTTGAGAACGATCGCTCCAATGGACAGGGAAAGCTTCATCGAATCAGTCAAGAAGACTGGACGAATCCTTGTTGTTCATGAGGCACCAAAGACTCTTGGAGTTGGTGCTGAGATAATCTCAATTGTAAATGAGAAAGCTTTCCTGTATCTTGAGGCACCGCCTACAAGACTCACAGGATTCGATACAACATTTCCTCTTCCGAGGGGAGAAAAACACTATATCCCAAGTCCTGAAAGAATTGCCAAGACCATTTTGGATGTAGTCAGCTACTAGAAAGGAGGTCAGCCATGAAATTTGAATTTCAATTCCCCGATATAGGAGAAGGAATCCACGAAGGTGTAATTACGAAGTGGATGGTCCAGGAAGGGGATAAAATAGAAGAAGGAGAATCCGTTGCGGAGGTTGAAACCGACAAGGTAACTACTGAAATCCCCTCCCCCAGAAGCGGTAAGGTTCTGGAATTAAAGGCCAACAAGGGAGATACCATCAATGTTGGAGATGTATTTATAACTATTGAAGCAGGTGGCTCAGTAGAAGATGATGCAATAGAAGAAGTGGATACGGCAAAAGAGGAAGATGTTGAAAAATCGAAACCTGAAAAAGAAGAACATGTTGAAGAAGAAACTGCAGGTGTTGTGGGTCAGGTGGTTGCTTCCTCTGATGTTATCCCATCAAGTACAGAAGGCACACCTTCTTCAAAGCCTAAAAAGGAGAGCAGGAAGGTTCTCGCAACTCCTGTCGCAAGACATCTTGCAAAGGATCTTGGTGTTGATATCACAAGAGTAAAAGGTTCCGGCCCAAATGGCCGGGTTATGAAGGATGATATATACAAAGCGAGCGAGATGAAGATGGAAAGTGAAGAGAAAGAAAAGCCAAGCAAAACTAAGAAAACTGAGCCTAGGAAGCTGTCAATTTCAGAGGATCTCCCTGTTGAGAGAGTCCCTCTTACAAAGATAAGAAAGACCATCTCGGAAAAAATGAGTGAATCCAGATTCACTATTCCTCATACAACGGCAATGGATGAAATCGATATAACCAAGCTTTACAAATTCAGGAAGCAGTACAAGGATATGCTGAAGGATGAAGGAGTAGGATTAACCTACCTTCCATTTATAATCAAGGCATCAATCGTGGCTCTGAAACAATTTCCTGAATTTAACTCAAGCCTTGATGAAGAAACCGATGAACTTGTTATCAAAAAATACTACAGCATCGGTGTTGCAACTGATACTGAAAGAGGCTTGATGGTCCCAGTTATAAAAGATGCTGATAAAATGAGTGTCGTTGAAATTGCAAAAGCCATTGATGACTTGAGCACTCGTGCAAAGGACAATAAGATTCAGCTTCAGGAACTTAAGGGTGGCTCTTTCTCTGTAACCAACTATGGTTCAATTGGGGGATACTTCGGAATTCCAATCATAAATTATCCTGAGTCAGCTATTCTTGGCATAGGACGAGTTGTTGAAAAGCCAATTGTCAAAGACGGAGAAATTGTAGTTGCTCATATTCTACCACTTTCACTTTCCTACGACCACAGGATTATTGACGGTGCAAGTGGTGCACGATTCCTGAATCTATTGAAGGAATTGCTGGCAGACCCAGATATTCTGCTGCTTAAAGGATAATGGAGAGTGATATAATGGAAAAATTTGATATAGCGATTATCGGTGGTGGTCCAGGAGGCTATGTGTCGGCCATAAAGGCTGCACAGGGAGGATTGAAGGTCATTGTGGTGGAAAGGGAAAGACTTGGTGGACTATGTCTTAACTGGGGCTGTATACCTACCAAGACCCTTCTTATCTCTGCCAGACATTACAGAAATCTTCTTCGCAGCGAAGACTTTGGAATTACTGGTGTAGACCTTGCAAACGCAAAGATTGACTGGGGAAAACTCACCAATCGAAAAGATATAGTCGTAGATAAACTGGTTTCAGGAATAGAAATGCTGTTTAAAAAGAATGGAGTAAAATTCATAAAGGGACCAGCAGAGGTGATTGATACAAAAACATTGAAGGTCAATGATGAGACCATTTCTTATGAAAATCTTATTGTTGCCACAGGGGCAGGCAGCTATTACCCTGAAATACCAGGTCTTGAAGATCTGATACACTCGGGTGATGCACTTGATTCAAAAGGTTTCTTAAAACTTGATGAATTGCCTAAAAACGTTGTTATTCTCGGTGGAGATGTTTATGGTGTTGAATATGCTACACTTTTAAATGCAATAGGTGTAGATGTGACCTTGGTTCATCAGAACAAGTCAATACTCCCCCATACCGAAAAAGAGCTTGCCAAGACACTTGAAAGACAACTTAAAAAAGATGGCCTGAAGATAGTATCTGAGGCTGAAATAATTAAATTCGAAAAAAACAAACTAACAATTGAAAGAAAGGGCAAGGAACAGACCCTTGAAGGAAACAAGTTCCTCTTGTTTCTGGGACTTAAGCCAAATCTTGAAGGTCTTGAAAACCTCAAGCTTGAGTTGGATAAGAGAGGATTTATTAAAACAGATGAAAAAATGAAAACAAGCATCGACAGCGTATATGCAATCGGTGATGTCAACGGAAAGGTTCCACTGGCCCATGTGGCATCTGCTGAAGGTATTGCTGCAGTTGAGAATATTCTGGGTGTCGAATCCAACTTGAATTATGACCATATACCTAAAGTTGTGTATTCCTTCCCAGAACTTGCCAGTGTTGGAATAACAGAGGATGAAGCCAAGGAAAAGGGAATTGATTTTTCAGTGGGGAAATTCCCCCTTTCAGCTAATGGTATGGCTATTGCTGAGGGAGAGACCACCGGCTTTGTAAAGATTATCTCCGACAACCTATACGGTGAAGTAATTGGAGTTCATATGGCAGCAAGCGTAGCTTCTGACATGATATCCAAGGCTGTAGCCATAATGAATCTTGAAGGTACGGTCTATGACCTTGCAAAGACTATTCACCCCCACCCAACATTTGCAGAAGCCATCATGGAAGCTGCATTTGATGTAATTGACAAACCAATTCATGCATAATTTGAATGCTGTGTGGTAACTAACCCACACAGCATTTTTACATATCTAGTATGTTTTCTTGCTCTTCTTAAAATCCTTTTGCATCTTTCCGAACTTCTTCTCCTGAGCCTTCTTTTGAACTCTTGCTGATTTCTCCTCTTTGGCTCTGGCATATTCTGATTCCTTTTTTAGTTTAAGATAGTTATTCCACCTGCTGTTTGCAAGTTCTCCTGATTTGAGTGCGTACCTGATAGCACATCCTGGCTCATCATTATGGCTACAGTCTCTAAATCTGCATCTATCTGCAATTGCTGCTATATCGTGGAATGCTTCCTCCATTCCTGAATCAGCACTCCATAGCTCCAACTCTCTCATACCCGGTGTATCTATAACCATTGTACCATCATCAAGTACAATCAGCTGTCTGTGGGTTGTGGTATGCTTTCCTTTGGCATCGTTCTCCCTGATGGTGTTAACTTTCATCACTTCACTCTCTGCAAGGGCATTAACTAGAGATGACTTCCCTACTCCTGAAGATCCAAGAAGAACCAGCGTTGATTCACTCTTCAAATAATCTTTAAGGGCTTCAATTCCAGCACCTGTTATGGAGCTTACTGGAAAAACCTTCACTCCAGGAGAATTGGATTCAATTGCATCAACATACATTGAAAAGTCATCAGAAATATCACTCTTGGTTAGAACAACCAGAGGCTCTGCACCACTTTCCCATGCCGAAACGATATATCTGTCCAACCTCTTTATGTTGAAGTCCTTATTCATGGATGAGAGTATCAAAACATAATCAAAGTTTGCAGCGACCACCTGCTTGTTCCGATTGAAGGAGTCCATCCTTGAGAACTCACTTTTTCTCTTGAGTACTTTATAAATAATATCTTCTCCCACAGGATTGTGCCTTACTGCTACAAAATCTCCTGTTGTAGGATATATTACTGATTCAGGGCTATTATAGAATATTGAACCCTTCAACGTTGCCCAACTTTCTCCGTGTTCAGTTATAACCTGATACCTTTCCCTATGCACTGCTGAAACCCTACCAGGAATCATACCCGATTCCCTCGCAACTATTTCTTTAAACTCGTCCTTATAAAATTCATTGTAACCTATCTTTTCCATACTTGTTTTATTCATTTGTGCCCCCCTGATTTTCTGTTGTTTTATAAAACTCTCTAGTGCTTTTCAACAAATTCTTCCTCATTTTGGGCACAAAAAAACAGACATCAACCTGTCTGCAAACACAAAAACACGACCTTTCGATCGTGCTGATCATACTTATTCCCTTGAAAGGTTAATTTTTTGTTGCCCGTATTATATTTTATTCTCCCCAATCACTCTAATCGCTATCATAATACAACAACTCCTTTCAATTACTCTTTTTACAATAATAGTATAATTCTTCTGCAGGTGCGTGTCAATACCATTAAGTTAGAATTCGTTGCCATTTTCACAATATTTTTCTATTCCAATCCCCCATGAATCTCAAGTACTGGCACCACAAACATAAATCCTGATCCTATTTTTTCATCCATATTCAAGATTCCTTTTATCCTGTCAATTGCCTGGTCCAATACTTCCTTCTCTCTAATTACACTGACCAAAGTTTTATTGTAGGGTTTTCCCTCATTAAGTATTTTTGAGATGCTAGAAAAAATACCTTCGTTAACATTATGCTCAAGGAGTAGCTTGCCCATTCCAACACTATCGATGGTTGTAGCACCTGTATCCAGTTCATATAGATTTTCCAATATTTCATCCAGCTTGTCTGTCTGGTTGAGAATTACAAAAAGCGCATACATATCAACACTTCCTTTTCAATTTATGTTGCAATTATATCAGAATGGCTTGTTTTAATCAATTTTCTCATTTGTACTTGCATTTATGAAAATATAAGCATATAATTAAATCTTGTTGTTAAATATTTGTTAAACTACATATATTCCTTGCAACCAAATATTAAAAAGAGGTGTACAAAAGAATGAATAATTTATTTTACTTCGCACTGATACTACTTGCCGGAATCGGTATGGCAAAAATTGTATCAAGATTCAAACTACCACATGTTACAGGCTATCTGCTTGCGGGAGTCCTGATAGGCCCTTCCATACTCGGAATCATACCCATGGGTGTAGCTGACGGCATGCACATTATCTCAGAAGCTGCCCTAGGGTTTATAGCATACAGTATAGGTAGTGAGATAAACTTCTCAAAACTAAAGAAGATGGGTAAATCCATCATAACCATAACCTTATTCGAGGCACTGACTCCAGTAGTATTGGTAACATTGGCAATGATCTACATATTCAAGCAGCCACTGCCATTTGCAATTGTTATTGGAGCAATTGCAGCAGCAACCGCTCCAGCAGCAACAATAATGGTAATAAGACAATACAAGGCCAAAGGTCCTCTTGTGGATACACTTTTACCTGTAGTTGCAATGGATGATGGACTTGCAATCATTTCTTTCGGTATTGCCTTTACAATTGCAAAATCTCTGATGTCTGCATCAGGAACCATATCCTTTGTAAGTGCAGTATTGGTTCCACTTTGGGAAATCACACTTTCACTTGGCATCGGATTTCTTGCAGGACTGGCCTTAAGCTACCTAATCCCGAAAATAAAAGGTGAGGACGAACTGCTCAGTATAGTTATTTCAACAATATTCATATCAATTGGAATAGCAGCATTTGCAAATGTTTCAACTCTACTGGTATGCATGACGCTAGGAATCACAATTGCCAACTTCTCACGTAACAGCATAAGAGCCATTAGTATAATAAACAGAGTTACTCCTCCAATATTTATTGCCTTCTTCACCCTTGCAGGTATTGAGCTTGACCTTAGTGTCCTTAGATATGCAGGCTTCCTAGGTATAGGTTATATTCTTGCAAGATCATTGGGTAAGACCCTAGGAGCAACTATTGGTGCCCGGTTGACAAAATCACCAACCATGGTTACGAAATACCTTGGTCTTACCTTGCTTCCTCAAGCTGGTGTAGCTATTGGCCTTTCAATGATAGCACAAACAGTAATGCCTGAGTTCGGAGCTACCATAAGAACTGTAATATTGGCATCTACTGTAGTGTATGAGATTTTAGGACCAGTAATAGCCAAAAATGCCCTGATTAAGGCAGGCGAAATAGATCCCTCTCAGATATAACTGCAATAACCATCCATTGGATTCTCTATGGATGGTTATTGTTTAATCCGGCTTTCTTCTTTCATTTCTAAGTAGCAATACCTGTGAGTAGGTGAAGAAACCCAGCCCTATCCAGACCAAGGCAAATGCTGAAAGTGACCATTTATCAAATGGTTCATTAAAAGCAAATATTCCCAATAGTAATGAAATAGATGGTGATATATACTGAATAAATCCCATTATTTTCAAGGGAAGTCTCTTTAAACTTTCAGCATATAAAAGCAAGGGTGTTGCAGTTGCTATTCCGCTTGTCATAATTAACAACCAATAATAGTAAGGAAGATTCCCACTTATTCCTCTTGCTGAAATTTCAACATATAGTATATAAACTATTGCAGGAATTCCTATTATCAATGTCTCAAAGGCAAGACCAGTCAGTGAGTCCACCTTTGTCTTCTTTTTCAGAAAACCATATGTTGAAAAACTTATTGCTATTGCCAGTGAAATCAAAGGCAATCTTCCATATAATAAAGTCTTTAGAATAACCCCTGCAAAAGCAAATCCAAGTCCCCATTTTTGCAATGTATTAAGCTTTTCCTTATAGAAAATCCTTCCCATAAAAATTAAAATCAATGGATTCATATAATAACCAAGACTGGTTTCAATTACAAAATCATTGTTAACAGCCCAGATGTATGTCATCCAGTTTATTGATATGAACAATGACGGGGCAATAAAACTGACCCAGGTCTTTGGATTTGAAAGTTCTCTTCTAAAATCTTGTCCTTTTTTCTTTAGAATTATTATTAAGATTACAAATAAAAAAGACCAAAATATTCTGTGTGCAAAAATCTGAAATGGATTGACTGCCTCAACTATCTTCCAATACAATGGAAGAAATCCCCAAAGTACAAATGACAGTATCCCCAATACAAGACCTTGAGTGTACTCATTAATCTTCATTTTATTACCTTCTTCCAATTAATAGTCAGACATTGTATAGATTATCACCATGTTTCATTTTTCCCAATAGTAAAATACACCCGGATAATCCTCTAAAAAATCCAGGTGTACTCAGATTACTTCTTTTTAATACTATTCTCATAGTATTTTACATATTCATCAACATTTATTTTCCCAAACAGGTCTTCCAACAAGTCAAAGGGTATTTTCTTTGGATTCTTGAATCTGATGCAGCTTTTACCCATATCCAACTTGGTATCTACTCTTTTGGAGTACTCTTCTCTAAACCACTCCTCTATCTCAGGAACGATATAGATTCCGGAGTGATACAAAGCTATATGATTCTTTTGACTGGCCAGAGCCATGAAAGGCAGCGGTTCATCATGATTGACATGATACCCCTCCGGATAGATTGAATGAGGAACAACATATCCTATCATACCGTAGCTTAATGTCTCCTCAAAGCCTTCCGGTAGATTCTCCAATATAAGTTCTCTAAGCTTGCTGATTATTTCCTTTCTTTCTTCTGGTAGTTTATCAATATATTCATCGACACTATCTGCATCATATTTCATTTTTTTGCCTCCTCCTAATATCCTTATATTTTATGATTATAATTCTGTATACCCTAAATAATATTTTTTTTGCCATAAAATCACATCTTTTGTTTTATTAGCTACATTCGGGGCGGCATGGAAACCGCCCCCTACCACTCTTGATAACGATTGATTTTCTACCCTCAGGATCGGCTGGGAAACGTCCATTACTCTACTAAGACCCACTTACATAAAATATACATGTTAAGGTAATTTATTTTATTTTTTAATTATTTTATCTTGACATTAGTGTGTATCGTACACTATAATATAGACAAAGGAGGTGTCCTATGAGCACACATGAGGAATTATTTAATAATCTACAACAGGAAATGAAGCGCGGGACTCTTGTACTGGCAGTTCTAACACAACTGGATGAGCCACAATACGGATACTCTCTAATGGGAATACTTGAGGAGAAGGGATTGCAAATTGATCAAAACACCCTTTACCCTTTGCTCAGAAGACTTGAAAAACAGGAAATGCTTGAATCCATCTGGGAGGTTGAAGGGAACCGTCCAAGACGATACTACAAAATCAGTACATTGGGGATTTCTGTTAGAGAAGATTTAATATCTGAATGGAACAGTCTGAACAAAGTTCTTGGAAGTTTGATAGGAGGAGATGAAAATGATTAAGAATTACTTGTATGCCATTGGAAAGTATCTTCCACCTTCACAAAGAGATGACATCCTAAAAAATGTAGAAGCAAATATCTATGAATATCTTGAAGAAAATTATGGAAAAAGAGAATACACTGAAAATGAAATTGCTGATGCCCTATACAATATGGGAAATCCTAAAAAAGTTGCACAAAGTTACCTTGACAAGCCAAGATATTTAATCGGACCCCAGTATATTGACACATATCTTCTAGTAGTGAAAATAGCACTTCTGGGAATTTCAATAGGAATGGCTGTAGTTTCGATCATTAAATTTATTGCAGACGGAAACCTTATAATGTCCTTGCTTTCATTTTTAGGAGGTTTATGGAATGGAGGTTTGGTAGCGGTTGGAATTGTGACCATAATATTTTCACTTGTAGAGAGATATGATGATAGTGGTTCATCACCTTTTGATGACAAAGATGAAAAATGGAGCCTAGAGTCATTGGACTCACCACCTGAAGCAACCAATCGGGTCAAGGTAACAGATTTGATTTTTGAGTCTATCTTTATTCTCTTATTTCTGGCATTTCTAAATCATGGATCAGCTTTGCCCAGGATATATGAAGACATAACTTTTGTTTTTATAAATTATGAAGCCCTAGCACCCTATATCCTATGGATCAACCTAACCTTGGGATTGAGTTTGTTGCTTAATTTATACTTGCTTATCAAGAGAAGCTGGAATATAGTTACACGCCTTCTATCAATTGCACTTGATCTTGCGGGTATAGGAATATTTGCCATCCTAGCACTTACTCCTAATCTAATGGATTTTTCTGATATACCAGGCCTTACACAGGAGGAAATACTAGGTATAGAAACAGGTGTTAATTTAGGTCTGAAAATCGGACTTGCCGCGATAATCGTAATTACCTTAATTGAGGTATTTAAACACTTTAGGGCTATTTTTAGAAAAAGATGATTTAAACTGTTGGGGATACCTTAAATTGGGTATCCCTTCAATATACTTATATTATCAGAAGCTTGGAAGTGGTATAATAAACACAAATATAACAATGAGGAGTGATATTATGGTTTTTTGGATAACTGGTGGTATTATACTATTATTGGGAATCTATGTATTCAGCACCTACAACGGTTTTATTACAATTAGAAATGCTGTAGAAGAGGCATTCGCAACTATGGATGTCTATCTAAAAAAACGCTATGACCTGATTCCTAACCTTGTTGAAACGGTCAAGGGTTATGCGACACATGAAAGGGAGACTTTCCAAAAAATTGTTGAAGCAAGATCACAGGCAATGAATGCAACTACAATCGAAGAAAAACAAGCTTCAGAAAACATGCTGGCAGGGACTTTGAAATCATTATTTGCCCTAAGCGAAAACTATCCTGAATTAAAGGCTGATACTCAATTTCTTGATCTTCAAAGACAATTGCAAAAGGTTGAAGAAGATATTGCTCAATCAAGAAAATACTACAATGCAGTGGTTAAGACATTGAACACAAAGGTTGAGTCCTTCCCATCCAATATTGTCGCCATGATGTTTGGATTCACAAGAGGAACCTACTTTGAAGCTATTGAAACGGAGCGAGAAAATGTTAAGGTCGAATTTTAATATAAAACTATTGCTGCTTCTGCTGATTCTAACTGCTACTGTTTTGTTTCCCCAGGTTTCCAATGCATCAGCCTATGACCTGGAAATTTCTGAATTGGACATACAGATGGATGTTATGGATGATAATTCCTACCGAATCAGTGAAGAGCTTACAGTACAATTTAATCGTTCAGATATGCATGGAATATTCAGGGATATTCCCACCAGGACATATTTTGGAAAACCCGTAAAAATTGAGGATGTTGATGTTATTGGTCATGAGTTTCAATCCTCCAGAGAAGGAGACTTCCTTTCCCTTAGGATCGGAGATCCTGATGAATATGCAAGTCCTATCGAATACTATACTGTAAATTATGTCTACAATATTGGTGATGACCTTGATCCGGATATGGATGAGCTATACTTCAATCTAGTCGGTGACCAATGGGAAATTCCCATTCACAAGACACTTTTTTCAATAACAATGCCCAAGGACTTCAATGAGGAGGATATTAACTTCACTGCAGGTTATACAGGCTCTACGGGAGCCGCACAGGTCGATTACACTGTAAATGGCAATACCATCACCGGACAATACAACCAGACCATATCGCCCGGACAAGCCTTGACAATAGCACTTCCATTAGAGGAAGGGTATTTCAGTGAAGTCGAGCCTGATGGACAAGGTATCAGAACATTTACCAGATCCTATTTTGTTCTTTTTCCACTTTTATTATTGGGTGCAATGGGCTTATTATTCAAATTTGGAAGAGATGACCCCATTTATCCGACAGTGGAATTCTATCCTCCAGAGGATCTTACTCCTGCTGAAATCGGATATGTCTATGATAATCGAATCGATCCTTATGATCTTACTTCCATGCTAATATACTGGGCTGATAAAGGTTATATAAGGATAATTGAAGAAGAAGATGAAAAAGGACTGATATTCAAGAAAACGAATACCTCCCTTAAGCTTGAGAAACTAAAGCCTCTCCCTTCGGGGACGAAAAGATTTGAAAACGTCTACTTCAACGATCTGTTTGACACCTATGCCATTGACGATGTGGTTGAGGTGGATCAGCTTAAGGAGAGTTTTTATATAACTCTTGGAGCAGTAAAAAGCGAGCTTGTGAATTCCTTTGACAATCGTAGATTCCTGTCTAAGTCAGGCAAACTTGCCGCTTTGGGCATGTCAGCCCTGGGTGTGTTAGCATTTATACTGGTATTCCTTGGTCTGTTCAATGAGATGAACCCTTATAGCCCAGGCCTAGTAACAGTTTTTGCAATAATCGGCGGTATTGTTTTGGGAGTCTTTCTCTCTGTATCAGCACATCAGTTTGCCGGCATAAAAACCAAAATGCCTGCTGAGAAATTCAAGACTCTATTTACAGGAATATTTACTGCTATTGTTCCAATTGCAATATCCTTATTACTTCTTTATATAACTGAGGCTAGTACAATATATCTAATTGGTTATGCAATAGGAATCACAGTGATTTTCCTTTCACCCCTGGCACATAAAAGAACCAAAAAGGGCATCGAGTGGATGCAGCACCTATTGGGCCTCAAGAACTTTATTGAAAAGGCAGAAAGGGACAGAATCAAGCTATTGGTTGATGAGGATCCCGAGTATTTTTATCACATACTCCCTTATGCAATGGTACTTGGTGTAACTGACCAGTGGGCGAAGAATTTCGAAGGAATCACAATGAACAGTCCTGACTGGTATCAAACCAACTCAGGCAGAGCATTTTCTGCACCTTTCTTTGTCAGTAGAATGGATTCAACTACTAAATCAGTTGGCAAGACAATGGCATCAAGCCCGGCTAAAACTGGCGGTGGAAGCTTTGGAGGAGGAAGTTCCGGTGGCGGTTCCGGCGGTGGCGGTGGTGGCGGCTGGTAAAAGTATTTATTTCATATTGATTGTATAAAATAAGGGGTTGTGATATTATTAACATGCACAATTCCTTATTTTATTGTGAAAGGAGAAAGTTCAGATGGAAGTAAATGTATGTATTGGCAGTGCCTGCCATATCAAAGGTTCATATAATGTGATTGAAGTTTTCAAGAATTATATCATAGAAAACAGCCTTCAAGACCAGATTGTACTAAAATCAGCATTTTGTCTTGGAAGCTGCTCAGAAGCAGTTTCAGTACAATATGATTATAACAAGATTCACTCGGTTACTCCGGACTCTGCACTGGAATTTATTATAAGCCTCCATGAAGGTAGCTCACTATGAGTTTTATAGATTTTGATATAGATAAATGTGAAGAATGTTACAAGTGTCTTAGAACCTGCCCAACAAAGTCAATATCTTTCAACAGTCACAGAAGATATATCATTGAGGAATCCTGTATAAAATGTGGTTTGTGCCAAATGGGGTGCAGCTCTGGTGCGTTGAGTATCCATCTGGATATCGACATAGTACGTGCTCTTGTGAAAAAAAGTGGCAATGTTATAGTTTCACTTGCTCCATCATTTGCAGGCTCATTCAATATGCATCATCCCAATCAAATGGCGACGGCTCTTAAAAAACTTGGGTTTAGCAAAGTTGAAGAGACCGCAAGAGGTGCTGAGATAGTATCTATGGATTATGAGAGAATAATCTCTGAAGGAACTGCCCCAAATCTTATTACAAGCTGTTGTCCCTCAAGCAACACTCTCATAGAACACTATTATCCCGATGCCATTAGCCAGGTAATCCCGGTTATATCTCCCATGATTGCCCACGGTTATGACATCAAGAGTAGGTACCCAGAAGACTCCAAGATAGTCTTTATTGGACCTTGCCTAGCAAAAAAAGCTGAGGCCATGGATTATGACGACAGCATTGATTATGTCATTACTTTCAGGGAGCTTGAAAAATGGCTTGAGGATGAAAATGTAGACTTGAAAAACCTCCACGGTTCAAGTTTTGACACTCCTTCCACCCAGCGTGGCAAGGCATATCCACTTGGAGGAAGTCTCTGGAGAAAAGACCTGAAGACAAGAATTAATCCCAAATATAAGTATATTCATGTTGATGGTATTGAAGCATGCATGGATTTCCTCAAGTCAGTTGAATCCAATGAGATTAACGGCTTCTGCGCTGAGCTTAACATCTGTGCAGGAAGTTGCATGAATGGACCAGATATTCCTAAGACTGCTCCTGGTTTCTATAAGAGAGTTAGTAATCTAAACAAATATATCCAGAGAACCAGTGATAATCGAAAGCAAGAATATTATGAAGTTCCAATTATCATAAAAAATGATTATCTTTTTCATACATTTACATCGAAACCATCCAATCAAAAATTCGTATCACAAGAAGAGATAGATGAAGTCCTTAATGAGATGGGGAAGATTACAGAAAGAGACAGAATTGATTGCGGAGCATGCGGGTATTCAACCTGCTATGAAAAAGCGGTTGCTGTCAGCAGAGGATACTCTGATATACATATGTGCATGGATTACCTGAGAAAAAAAGCAGAAGGGCTCCAATCCATAATATTTGAAACCAGCCCAAACGCGATCTGTATACTTGACAATGACTATTGTTTTGTTGAAATCAACCCTTCATTTAGAAAGTTCTTCAACAGCGATTCAATCAAAATTGACTATCTGCCATTAACAGCACTGGTCAATCATCCTCTTCTTGCCCATGCTATATGCTCAAGGCAAGATTTAATAAGTAAAAAAATTGAACTGGAAGATACTAAACAGACCTTTATTGTGAATCTGGTACAGATACTTGAAGGCAGAAACCATATTGCAATATTTACAGATATAACAGAAGCTCAAAAGACTAGAGAAGAAATGGAAAGAGTAAAAGCAGAAACACTTCTGACATGCCAGGAGGTAATTGAAAACCAGATGAGAGTTGCTCAAGAGATTGCCAGTATCCTTGGGGAGACAACTGCTGACACAAAAATTGGTCTAAACAAGCTTAAAAAACTTGTTCTTGCTGAAAGTGGTGACAAGAATTGACTATACCTTACTTTGTAGAAATATCCCACAATAGTCTCAATAAGTTCGGCGAAGAATTATGTGGAGACCATGTTGAAATACTCGAAACAGATGACAGAATCATAGTGGTTCTTGCAGATGGTCTGGGTAGCGGTGTTAAGGCAAACATTCTCTCCACATTGACCAGTAAAATCATGGCCACCATGCTTCAGAAGGGAGAAGGTCTCATCGAGACAATTGATACAATAACAAAGACTCTTCCAGTGTGTCAAGTACGGAACATCGGTTACTCAACTTTTACAGTTCTGGAGGTAGATAAAAGTCTTCACGCAAGAATCATTGAATTTGACAACCCCCCTGTATTTCTAATAAGAGACCATCAATTGCTTAATCCTAAAAAAATAAAATTGGAATCATCAGGCAAGAATCTCCTTGTCACAGATTTCTCGCTTCAATTGGAAGATGTCATTACTGTCTGCTCAGATGGAGTAATTCATGCAGGTGTGGGCAATATTCTAAACCACGGATGGCAGTGGCACCATGTGGGGGAGTTTTTGGCAAAACAGTCCATAGCGTCAGCTGAGATACTTAATAGAAGACTTATAAACACATGTCGGGACCTTTATGACAATAAACCAGGGGATGACACAAGTGCTGTAACAGTAAAGATAAGAAAACCAATATGGACACATATCTTTGCAGGTCCTCCTGTAAGAACTACTGATGACAGCAATGCTGTAAGTATGTTTATGAAGCAATCAGGCCGGAAAATTGTATGCGGAGGCACTGCTGCAAATATTGTGGCCCGAGAACTGGGAAGAAGCGTTAATACAACCCTTGATTATATAGACCCCTCCATACCACCAACCGCTTCTATAAAAGGAATCGATCTTGTTACTGAAGGGGTGCTGACACTGAATATGGCTCTTAATGAATTGCGATTCCTTAATCACAATATGGAAGAACCGGTTTTTAAAAAAGCCGATGGCGTATCAAAACTATTGCAAATCATTCTTCGGGACAGCAGTCATATTAAATTTTGGATTGGTCGGACCATAAATTCAGCACATAAATCCTGTCCTGAATTTCCTGATAACCTTGTGATAAAAGAAAGAATCATCCAAGAAATAATGGAGGAACTGAACTTATTTGGAAAACGTGTCTCTTTTGAATATACCGATTAAATAATAGCAGCTGCCAGACTGATAATAAGTCAAGCAGCTGCTATTCTAAACACTAATTGATTTCTGCAAAGTCCTTGAACCCAAAGGATCTTATTCCATCATCTGTTACGTAATACAGAATATCTCCTATATAAACTGGTCTTTTAACATTTTGTCCATATATACCTTCGTTTGATATTTCTTTTATAAGCTCCAGGTCTCCTTCTGCATTAACTCTTATTACCACAAGTCCGTTAAATGCTTCTCTTGTCAGTTCTCCTGTAATTGAATTCAGAGTTGCATCAAAGGCAATCAGGTCATCCTCTTGCTTAAGCATCAAGGCCTTGTGATTATGAAGCACCTCAGCGTAGCTGCCTGTATCTCCCAATATCAAATTGCCAATTTCCTTTGGCTTTCCTGAATCAGAAACATCGAAAAGCGAAAGTTTTATACCCTGCTGTCTTCCTGTTTTCTCATCAATATCCTGACCTATTCCAAGCAGAACATCCTGACTTATTGGGTGAAGATAGTTTGAAAAACCAGGAACCTTCAACTCGCCTGTTACAACTGGTCTGGCTGGGTCTGACAAATCGATTACAAATAACGGGTCTATTTGTCTAAACGTTACTACATAGCCCATATCACCCATAAATCTTGCTGAAAATATTCTCTCACCTGGTGCAAGGTTTTCAACTGCTCCGATTTGATTCATGTTTTTATCCAACACATATACTGCATTAATACTATCCTGATTCCAGCTGGTTGTAGCGAGTCTAAGGTTTCCTTCATGCTCATCCATTGAAAACTGATTCAACAGTGTACCTTCAACCATACCTCCTCCAGTGTAACCTATAGAGGTACCTTCAACGGAGAATCTTGCAATATTTGTAACTGAACCCCAGAATGAATTATAGTCATTTCCCGCTACATAAAGGGCATTCTCACTCATATAAACTTCGCTGCCGCTACCAAGATAAGCCTCAATATTTGCGGGTTCATCCTTGTCCATTACATCCACCGCTGCAACCAATAGATAATTGGGTGAATACCTTCCTGGATGATAAAGTATGCTATCAACAGGAATTTCCCTTTGCTCAGATCCTAGCACTGTATCCATGAATACAGGTATAGGTTCTTCAGCATATGGTCCATAATAATTGATATATTTATTAACTACCAGGTAAACGTGCTCATCATTTTTTCTGCTTGATAAAAGATTACCCTCAACTTCAAGTTCCTTGACCAAGCTCATCTTGCCATCTTCATTTATGTCGTACACGCCAAGATATACAAAATCAATTCCACCATATGGCATTATTGAATCAACCATTATATCAGGTGTTGGCATTGGTTCAGGCATAGGTCTAATCCAATTCCCCATGGCTCCTTTTCTTCCAAGTACTATAAGTTTTCCATTATCGATATACAGTTCAGAAAACTCCACATATTCCCCAGTTGCCTTGTCAATTTGGACTTCCATCTCATCTGTAAGCACTGGTTTTCCGTTGTTTGCCTTGTATATCTTGATGGAATCCCTTGTTGCTACATAAATAAATTCACCATCGGTTTTTACAATATCAGCTTCATTTATGCCTTGCACTTGCTCATTGGTATTTGAAAAATCCTTGGCACTGTCCCCAGCTGCCGCACTTTCTTCCATTGCTGGAGCCTGGTTTTCAAATACTGGTTCTCTTGCAGGTTCTTCGCCAGATGATTCTTCCATGTTCTCTATCAATGCTAAAAGCTCATCTCTGGTACTTACCTTTAGCGCTTGACCAATCTTGGCCTTAATGCTTTCAACCAATTGGTCATCGATGCTTGCCTGACTTTTTCCAATAAAGATTACTCTGTTGTCATATGCTACATCCATTTGAAGGATATTTTCTGCAATTATCCTTAATGGTACCATTGTCCTGTCTTTAATTATAAGCGATTCCGTATCGAATTGAACTTTCTGATTCTGTTTTCCAGTTTCATGAATCTCATAATAGCTTTCATTTATTGGAAACAGGAATTCCACATCTTCAATTTGGATTTTCGCCACTCTGTTGTCTGCCTCATAGCTAACCAAAGCTCCAAAATGCTCACTAATTGCTCTTAAGGGTACAAGCGTCCTGTCATTGTGTATTACTGGCACAACTCCCGGATTCATCGAATCAAGGGATATTATGTCCTCTCCTGACAAGATAAGCGGGCTACCCAGATGAAGTGCAATAAACCCATCTTCCCCATCCATTTCTGCAAAGGATGGTCCTCCACTCACTATCATAGCCAGAATCAAAAGCATAACAATTGATTTTCTCATAACGATTTTCCTCCTCGTTCTCGAGTTTTACTTTCCTATTGTTTATTATACCCTCGTATCACACTAAAGTGTTTACTATTTGATTACATTTACAGCAAAAGTCCTATCGACAAACTGTATAATTGTACTATTGGTGATTATCTGCGTATAGGTGATGTTTTTTGGTATAAATATCATGAAGACATTAATCGGGAGGGAAAAATGGATAATAGTAAAGCTTTATCAGTATTGACAAATTTAAAAAAGGTAATAAAAGGTAAAGATGATGTTCTTGAAATAGTTGTAATTGCTCTTCTTTCTCAAGGCCACCTGCTTATAGAGGATGTTCCTGGCGTGGGGAAAACCACTCTTGTTAAGGCACTGGCAAAAAGCATGAATCTCGACTACAGAAGGATACAGTTTACACCAGATCTTATGCCATCAGACATCATTGGGGTCAATGTGTTTCAAAAAGAAACCTCCTCCTTTGTCTTTAGGAAAGGTCCGATTTTCACTCAGATACTTCTCGCAGACGAAATAAACAGAACCTCCCCTAAAACTCAATCCAGTCTCCTACAGGCTATGGAAGAAGGAGAAGTTTCAACGGAGGATATGGATTACATCCTGGAGAAGCCGTTTATGGTTCTTGCCACACAGAATCCTTTGGAGTACCAGGGTACATTCCCACTCCCTGAGGCACAGCTTGACAGATTCCTTATGAGAATCTCTCTTGGTTATCCTTCCAAGAACGATGAAATTGTAATACTTCAAAACTACCAGGGAATCCGTAGTCTAAAAGATATTAGTCCAGTTGTTTCACAAAATGAAATAATTGAGATGCAAAACAATGTTGCATCTCTGAAAGTTCATGATGACATTCTTTCATACATTGTTAGAATTTCAGAAGTATCCAGATCATATGAAGACCTTAGGCTTGGTGCAAGCCCGAGAGCATCCATAGATCTACTGAAAGCATCCAAGGCGTGCGCCTTTATAAGGGGTAGGGATTATGTGATACCAGATGATGTAAAGGAGATGGTTGTACCTGTGCTTGGACATCGCCTGATTCTATCTCCTGAAGCCAGAATCGAACGTAAGAATATGGAATCCATACTAAAGGGAGTATTAAAGCGGGTTACAGTTCCGGTGTTAAGCAATGAGTAAAAATCTTAGATCAGCACTTATTCTTCTATTCTTCACAATTATTTCTGTCTTGCTGGTAGGTGGTAAGGTCCCCTACCTTATTTTTCATGTCCTGCTTCTCTTTCTTTTTCTGCCATTAGCACACATTGCAATTGGCTTGTATTCTCTTTCAGGCTCCGTAGATGTTGACTCAGGTGAATTTTTTACAGGAGAGGTAGTCGAAATTAAGTATCTTGTTCAGAATAATTCTTTTTTTCTCTATCCAATTTTGATCTTCTCTCCAGATTTTTCGAAGGATATCGGTGGAAAGACAGTAGCTCAGATTCCATTTTCCCTTAAAGGCAATGAAAGTTTTTCAAAATCTGAGAAATCCACTCTTAACCGTAGAGGATATTATAAGGTTGGTGGATTTCATCTTACAATTAATGATGTCTTTGGACTTTACAGTATAAACAAGTACATCAAGTCTGATATATCTATTTTAATATATCCAGAAATCATCCGTCTTAGCTCTTTTAGAGTTCCATCAGGCATGCAATCCGGTGAGCTTCTGGTAGCAGATAATTCCTACAAGGATAAAAGCAGAATATCCACCCTGCGTGAATACAGGGATGGTGATTCTACAAGGTCCATCCATTGGAAAGCTTCCTCAAAAAGCGAAATACCTGTAGTCAAGGAATTCGAAACTCGAAGCGACTCATATGTGGAAATTTTTCTAGACAGTTTAAAAAGAAACTACAAGAATGATTTTGATAGGAATATGGAGGACAAAGTAGTTGAATCAGCCTTAAGCATTGCACATTATTGTCTTTCCAACAATATCTCAGTCGCTATAAATTATGAGAACAACAACGAATATTTTAGAATTGAAGGAAGAGAGTATGACCAGCTAAAGGCCTTTCTTGAGAACCTTGCTAGGTATTCTGGTAATGGTTTTCACAGTATTGCCGATTTGGTAGACAGTCAATCTGTAAAGATACGTAAAGGCACCAGTACCATACTCGTAACTCCTTCGTTGAATTCAACTACTGGTGCAGTTGCAATAGATCTTGCCTATAAGGGTCTTAATCCCATTGTGATTTCAATTACCAGCAGACTTTCTGGTGCAGGTTTAGCTGATGGATTTCTTCCTGGCAAATTAAGAGATGATAATATTCCGGTTTTCGTAATTGACAATAAGCAAAGAGTCAGTGATGTTCTGGAGGTGTACCATGACTAAATTTCAAAGAGATCCTACAAAAATTGCAGTAAATACTGCATACCTATTTATGATTTTTTCACTCGTTAGAATGTTTGCTGTTGGTATGAGCCTCCAAACAAGTATATGGATTCAGATTGGTATAGTTATAGCAATTGCAATAGTTATTCGCTTTCTTGTGATCAATCCCTTTTATTTTTGCGCTTTGATGGTACTCTTTATAATTTCAGCAATTATAATTGGATATTTTTCGCCTGACTTTTATGTTTTTTTCAGAGACAGACTATTTAGCCTAGTTAACAATATAATAAACAATATTTCAGGTGTTGAGAATATAAGTCTCGATAACAGACTTCCTCTATGGGTAATACTACTTTCAACGATCTCTCTTTTTACTGGACTGGTTATATTTAAAAGCAGGAACAGACTATTGATACCAGTATTGTATATACCTATTTTTCTGATTTATTGGTACAGTTTCTATGATCAAGCTTTCAATCTTATGGTATTATTCATATTTTCATATCTAACTCTTTTGGGTTATGACTCACTTCTAAAATCAAAGCCTGAAGAAAATCATGGCAACGATACTAGTTCTACGATACTGTACCCTAAGTGGATGAGTGTCGTAATCTCATACAGTATTATCATCGCAATTCTGGCTGCCATTTTACCTGGTTCCACGGACTATATCAGATGGTCATGGTTGAACCAGAAAGTAACCTCAGCTTTTCCCGCGATTCAAGATCTTCGTTCCGGAGAATCAAGTCGTAGAGTTTCTGGCATCGCCCCATCCTTTGATTTTTCAACCACAGGTTTTCAGACTAATCCATCACAACTTGGTGGACCAGTAATAATTGATGACACAGTCGTTATGACTATTAGAGGTGACAGGGTAAATTACCTGAGAGGAAATATTAGACACTACTATACTGGAAACAGCTGGGAGTCCGACCAATCCTCATATGGAACAGTCGAAAACAACTTGGATTTTTCCGGTCTTACAGCTGAAGAAAAAGAATCCTTGTATAGAGAGGTCAACTTCTCTATTACAAATGATAATTTTTCATCTACAACAATATTCAGTCCACTAGTTCCATCTTCCTACAATATTGAGCAAGATGCATATGCCCTTGTAAATAATGATCATTCAATAATATACCCTGGAGGCATTTATACTGGTGAGTCATACTTTATTAGAGCATATACTCCAAGAGCTCACGGTATTCAAGTTGAAAGAGGAGCAGATAGTAGTTTGGATGATTTGGTTGACCTGGAGACTTATCTTGGATTGCCAGAGACAATAACCAACAGGACTATTCAACTAACAAATGATATTACAGGAGAAGAAGCTACACCTTTGGATAAAGCAATTGCCATTGAAGAATTCCTACGGAACAATTACAGTTATAATCTTAATGTACTTCATCCTCCTGAGGGCAGTGATTTTGTGGACCATTTCCTGTTTGATGAAGAACAGGGATATTGCACCTACTTTGCCTCTGCACTGACTGTTATGTTAAGAATTGAAGGAATACCTGCACGATATGTTGAGGGATTCATTGTTGGACCAGCATCAGATGATGACATACAGGAGGTTCTGAACAGCAATGCTCATACATGGGTAGAGGCTTTTATTGAACCTGTAGGTTGGATGATTTTCGAGCCTACCCCTGCATATCCCCTCCAGGCTAGATTGATTGACTATAACCCAACCTCTGAGGAGGATATTGAAAGCGCAGATTCACAAGGTTTCAGTAGAGATCCTGAATCTGCTGAGGGAAGGGATGAAAATGGTGGTTCAGGTACTGATGACGGGCCCGACGGTGATAACTTTGGTGGACAAAATTCATTAAACATAGTACCATTATTTGCATTGTGGGTAATGATTGTGATAACCTTAATATTGGCGTGGAAACTTTTTAAAGGAACATACCAATTTATAAATAAAAAGAAAATATATTCCAACTATAGCAGTAGAGACAAGCTATTGTTCTTATACGAAAAAATTCTTTTGACTATTATAAGTCTTGGATATGATATTAAACCTGGTGAAACTCATTTCGAATATTCAAATCGAATATCTCACAAGTTTCATGATTATGATAGGTTCGGATTTAGACAGGCAACCAACCTTTTTGTCAAAACCAAATACGGAACTTATTCACCTGAAATAGATGATATCAAGTCAATGGAGTCATACTTTATTAAGCTTGATGGGCAACTTAAGAGACATATGGGATTTATTCCATATTACCTGAATAAAATTGGCAAGTTAATTGGAATTAAAAACTAGAAAGGGAAGTGATAATTTGACAACGAAGAAATTCGATCCAAAGATATATTTTACCGAGAAAGAACTTGTTGAACTGACACAGAATCTAATAAGAATACCAAGTCACAAGGACACACCTGGTTTTGAGCATGATGTGGCTAACTATATTCATGATTATTTAGTTCAAAATGGAATACAATCAGAACTTCATCCAGTTGTGGATGGAAGACCAAACGTAGTGGCAATAATAAAAGGTACTGGTACTGGTAAATCCCTTATGTTTAATGGACACACAGATACTGTGCTTCCATATAATATGACGGTCGATCCATTTGCTGCAAATATTTCTGATGGGAAGATCTATGGGAGAGGTTCTGTGGATATGAAGGGATCATTGGCATCTTTTATAATTTCCATGGTCGCCATGAAAAGAAGCGGATATATACCTGAAGGGGATGTTATATTCACTGCAGTTATCGGCGAGGAAGGCAAGAGTGAAGGTACGGAGTATATTGTTAAATCCGATATCACTGCCGATGGAGCTATTGTAGGCAAACCATCAGACTACGAGTATGCGATTGGCCATAGAGGTTTGGAATGGTTTGATGTCACATTCTACGGAAAGGCATCTCATAGTGGAAGACCTGAGAATGGAGTAAATGCAATTGAGCAAGCCATGACATTTATCAGCAGGGTTAAAGAAGACCTTTACCCTATTTTAAGGGAAAAATATGATGAATATATGGGCGGTTCAGTTATGAACTTCGGAACAATAACCGGAGGTACGGAACAAAGCACAGTTGCAGACAAATGCATCCTGAGAATTGACAGGAGATACATTCCTGGAGAAGACAAGGATACTGTAATGGCAGAATATCAAGATATTATAAACAAGTTAAAGGATGAAGATCCTAAATTCAATGCAAAAATTGAAATCACTCCTGAAAGTTTGTTGGCATTGTACCATCCTCCACTTATTACTTCCTTTAACGAATCAATCGTCACGGCAGTCAGGGAAGGAATAAAAGAGGTAATGAATTACGAGCCAAATATTACACGCGGAATAGGTTGGTCTGATGCGGCCCTGCTAAAGACCTATGCCAAAATCCCTACAGTTGTATTTGGACCCGGAGATCTATCACTGGCTCATACTGAGGATGAGCATATAAAGATTGTGGATCTGGTAAATGCAGTTGATATTTACTCCAGAATTACTCAAAACTTCACTTCTTATCCAAAGGAAGATGAACTTCAATAAATAATAAGTAACGACCAGCTTTAACTTTAAAGCTGGTCGTTTTATTAACTAAAGGTTTTCAACAAATTGTACTTTGAATCCATCTGGATCCTTCACATACATAAATCTGATATCTGGATTAGGTTGGAAGGGACCGCTATGTATATCAATTCCTTTGTTATTTAACAGCTCTTTTAAACTCTCCAAGGACTCCACTTCAAATCCCATGGACATACCTTCCCCCAGACAGTCCGGTCTGATATCAGTATCACATATCAACTCAATTTTTGTTTCTCCATCTCCTAGAAAACAGATCTCTGTATCAGGTCCAGCATTGAAATGCCTATCCACCTTCAATCCTAAAATTTCTGTATAAAACTCTAGTGATTTTCCCATATCATTAACAGTTAATGTCGTCCAGCAAAATTTCATCACATATCCTCCTTGGTAAATTTTGATATAATGCCCTACAACATTATCATACCCCTGAAATGAATAATCACACTTATCTGTAGATTAAAAAAGAGCCTGGTTTCCCAGGCTCAACTTAGTCATATTTAATTATCTAGCCATTTCAGCTGCTTCTTCAACAACTGCAATGTAACTTTCAACAGTTATTGTAACAGAAGAAGTAAGCTCTGGTACGTCTGGAACGTTTTGATGTGAGTCATCAACAACTTTAACTTGTAGTCCTTTGATTTCATCGATGTCTTTTCCTACCATCCACTCTTGGAAAGCTTCCATTTGCTCGTACCATTCTTTACCTATGGCTGATGCTTTAAGCATTCCATAGTCTTCTTTCAGCTCGTGCTTGGTCTTACCTTCAACTGAAGTGTCAGTTGCAAGAGTTCCGTCAAGCTCGTAATCCACTCTTACCTGTGCATTGTCAATAATTGTAGCTACTACGTTTCCGTCAGCATCAAATGCTGTTGCAGCCATATACGTATCAACTTGTGCACGTGCTCCAGCATCTGCAGTTGCATCTTTTGATTTGTTTATGTGAGTCTCTATTCCAAGACCTACAGTTTCTGCTCCTGTTGCATCAACAGATTTGTTCCAAGCTTCTTCAACTGCAGCAATATATGATTCTACAGTTATAGTTACTGATGAAGTAAGCTCTGGTACATCTGGCACGTTTTGATGTGCATCATCAACAACTTTTACTGGTAGTGCTTTTATTTCATCAACTGTCTTACCAATCATCCAGTTTTCAAAAGCTTCCATTTGTTCAAACCACTCTTTGCCAATACCTGAAGCTTTTAGCATTCCATAGTCTTCTCCACGTTCCTTCTTGCTCTGAACTAATTCTTCTTTGTCTGATGTAACAACCATGTTCTCATCAAAAGCTACTCTTGTTTGAGCAACATCAACAGTTACACTTGCGACTTTACCGTCTGCATCAAATCCTACAGCAGCTATTGTTACGTCTGCCTGTGCTTGTGCAGTTGCATCGTCAGCTTTTGCTTTTGATTTAGAAGTTGAAATTACCTGTCCTAAACCTAACTTAGCAATCTTCCCTTCTGCAGCTGGTTCCTCTGCAGGCTCTTCTGCTGGCTCTTCTACAGCAGGCTCTTCTGCAGCTGGTTCTTCAGCTGGTTCTTCAGCCGGTGTACATCCTGCAAGCATGCTAAAACTTAGTGCGAACACTAACAGTAACAATAATAATTTCTTCATTCTTAACCCTCCATTTTATGTATTGTTTGATATTTATTTAACATCTATGATTATAGCAGATACATCTTTTTTCCACAAGACTTTTTTCATTTAAACATTTGTATGTATGTATATTAACTGTTTTTTACGACTTAAGTCCCATTTTTAGCTATTTGTAATTTTCAAAGACTATCTGAAGATCATTACACATCGACGTTTTTCTATGTTAAAGCAGTCAAGGTGTTTGATATATATATTTCAATATAATGCACTCCATATCTACATAGAACCAGCCAGGATGCTTGTTGAACAAATATCCTGGCTGGTTGAAATCCTTAATATCCACTTGAGGAGTCAGGAAACCTTCCATAGGCATGCTGCATTAATCTACTCTTGTTTACAATGTGTCTTTCATATTTCCCTTTAAGGAATCTCCCCTGGCTATCGAACCCCTCAACATCTATAAACACTTTATTATGCTCAACTTCTGATACCTTAAGTCTTATATCGATTGGCTCCCCTACCAGAGTAGGATTTTCATGTGATAGTTCTATATGTGTACCTACTGTAGTATAGTCTGAAGGAAGAAGGGCGTCCAGCATCTCAGTGGATGCTTCAATTACCATGTTTACAACTGCTGGTGTAGAAACAAGATAAGAAAGTTCCAGTGATCCGGGCAAATCAGTGCCATCTGCTGGTCCTGTTATCTTTCTGTAATCCTTTACCAAGCCTGGTTCAATTTTATGTTCCATTATTACTCCCCCTTTTGAAAACACAAGTAAATTCAACATTATCTCTATTTATTCTCTTATATAGTATATACCTGTTTTTATCAACCATAAACACGACCCTTAATATCTCTATCCACAACAACAAGAGCAAGGATGACCCAACCAGGAATATATGTAAGCCAAACCAGATTCAGTACCAACTCTTCTCTTATTTGATAAAACTCCGGGTAGAACAGATCTAAGGCTACGCCATAGTCACATACAACCATTAGCATCCCTGAGATTGCCATCATGGCAGCTACTCTTCTATTATAAACTCCATTCCATAATGCTGATGCCCCTGCCCATGCCATAATAGTGACTGTCAAGGCTACAATTGTTCCTAAAACAATCTCAATACCATTAATCAGCGGATAAATCTTACTACCTAATCCTAATATAGACAATCCATAAATAATGGCTACTAAAATACTATTTATGTTCCACTTAAATCCTTCCAAGTATACTCTTGTTATAATAATATAAGCGATTGAAAACGGTATAAATCCAAAATATCTCATAATTTGAGGGAAGCCATCCAATGTGTATGAGTATACAAGAAAGAAATCCCCTACTACCATAAATGGAAATGCCCAAAATAGTCTTCTTTGTTCCAGAGAGGACCCTCTTCCAACATAAACTGAAATGCAAAGAATCAACATCACTGCATATCTGCTGTAGCTAATAACATCCCCATCAATTCCCAAGGCTTCCATTGTGATTAGAACAGCAGTAAACACTGTAAATACAACCGGTAGATTCCTTCCAAAATTATTCACTAGATCACCTTCTTAAAAACCTCTTGTCTGTCCTTTCCATGGTGGAGTTTTGTCTTCCCTGTACTCATCTATACCAGGACCACCAAGGTTCCTTAATCTCCATGTACCATACACATAACTTAATATAAGGACCGTTAATGTAGCAGGAAATCCCAATAGTGTATTTGCCCATGCCATTATAAACAAGTCTCCTCCCCTGTATAGCAGAACTTGAAGGTACATTCTCAACAAGAATAGCATTGCCCATACAATTGATACTTCCCTGTAGGCAGGCTTAACATCTTTCCTCATAAACCATCCCATTTCCCAACCTCTTGAAATATGACTGGCAAGAGCTGCTATTGGCTTTCCAACAACAATGGTTACAATGGAAACAAGAAATAAAAACCCACTTGAAATAATTCTTGGAAGAAAGTAATCAGCTGCATTGCCTGCATAAAATGAAAACGCAGATGCTAACAGTACCCCCACAAGTCCTCCAGCCGCATATTTTATTGTTTCTCCCATCAAATACCTTTGTATTCCAATAATCACAGCAGTTAAAACAGCAGCCAGGATTCCCCAGAGGAGTCCAAAAAGATTGTTTGCAATTACAAAAACAATTGGGGGGACTATTGCTCCAATCGTCTTCCCTCCTATAACGCTTTTCACCTCATCCGTTATTTCATACAAGATATTTTTCATTTTGACCTCTCCCAATATTAATCTGTAGGCTACCTATCACTTCTCGTTCCCAGGAAAAATTTATCCCAATCTCCATTGCTCTTGCCAAGATGAATAGCTACATACAGGCTTCCAGTCAGGAATCCAAATACCATCATAGCTATTGTCCATATTATGGAAGAAAGTATGTTTTTCTCCCTGAAAAATATCCACATTGAAAACAGGATAAAGCCAACATATAAGTCGACCATGGATACAATCCCCCATGGATTGTCAAGTATCATGCCTCCATCAACAAAAAAGTTTCCTTCCGTGAAACCATAATAGAGAGCTGCTGACATTGCCAATACTCCTATCCATGATATAATCCTTGCCACTTTCATTTTCATTCCTCCTCGCTGTACTTAGACATAATTTACCCTGAAAACACTACACTAACTCCTAATTGAGTGGCAATTGGATCTAATTGGGTATATAATTTCTAGCATGTTACATTCAAGGAGGTCAAGATGAAAATACATGAACTTGATACACCATCTCTCATAGTAAGGAAAAATATTTTGCTTGATAACATTCACTTCATGCAGGATTATGCCAATAGAAACAAGGTTGCCCTAAGACCACACACCAAAACCCATAAAACATCTCACCTGGCACTGCTGCAGCAGGAAAATGGCGCAAAAGGTATTACTGTTGCAAAGGTGGGTGAAGCAGAAATCATGGCTGCAGCTGGAGTCAAGGATATTTTTATTGCAAATGAGATTGTAGGGGAGATTAAGCTCCAGAGAATAAAAAATCTCCAGGAAACGATAAATGTATCCTTCGGATTGGATTCCATACCTCAAGCCAGGATGATAGAAAAAGTGTTTACAAACAAAAAAGCCAATGTTTTGATTGAAATTGAAGTAGGCGAAAACAGGTCGGGTATAATTGAAGATATGGATTTTATAAGACTTCTAGACTATATCAAGTCTTCTGATAGCATCCATTTCAAAGGGATATTTTCTCATGATGGACATTCCTACAGTGCCAGCAATCTTGATGATTTAAGAAAAATCCACGATGAAAGTCAGAAGAGGACACTTCATTTTGCAACTCTTGCAATGGAAGCTGGTCTCAATCTTGAAGTTGTAAGTATTGGGTCAACTCCATCCCTCATTCAAGACTTCCCAATAATGGAAGGAGTCACGGAGATCAGACCTGGAACTTATATTTTTATGGATGCTTCTCAGGCAAATGTTGTAGGAGATTTCCACATGAATGCTACAACTGTGCTTGCAACAATAATAAGCAAACCTACAGATGAGAGGGTAGTTCTCGATGTAGGTGCAAAGGGCTTGACAATGCAAAAGAGATCGAAAGGAATTACTGCTACAGAGGGTCTTGGAAAGATTGTAGGTTTTGACGATGTTGTAATAAACTCAATGTATGATGAACATGCTCTGATATATAATAAAGATTTTAGTAAGCAAGTCCAGATAGGGGATAAGGTTGAAATCATTCCTAACCACATCTGCCCGGTTGTAAATCTATACGATAGCCTTTATCTTGTATCCGGAGAAGATGTTCTGGAAGAGATTCAAATTGACTGCAGAGGAAAGCTGAAATGAAAAAACGGCTCAAAAGAGCCGTTTTTAATCTTTAGGTACCCAAACACTTACACCTGCTGATGGAGTATAAAACTCACCGAATCCATCTTCTTGGATTACTACCGGTTTATTCTTGTTCTCTAATTTATCGATAAATTCTCTTCCGTTAAATTCTTTGCCGATATACATCCTGATTTTTCCACCAACCCTATTGGAAATGACCACTGCTGCTTTTATTGGATTATCTTCTGTTCCTTTTCTTACCCATCCTATCACATTGGACTCCTGGAAATAATCATCCTCTTCCCCAAAGCAGTAGTTCTGCCTTATATGGATAAGCAAGTCAATTCTATCCTTAATACCGTCATATTGATGCTCTTCACCTGTCCCGTAGTAATCACCGTAGAACACACAGGGGTATCCTTTACTCCTAAGGAGTATCAGAGAATATGCGACTTCCTTGAACCAAGGTTCCACCCATGATTGTAATCCCTGACCAGGCTGAGAGTCATGATTGTCCACAAAAGTCACTGCCTCATTAGGATACCTTGATACAAGAGTGTTATCAAATATTTTCCTTAAATCGTATCTATCTCCCTCCAATGATGCCTTATGAAGATTGAAATGAAGAGGCACATCAAATAAATCTACCTTGAATGAAGTATTATTCAGAAATTCTTCTATCCAGTTCATGTTGTTTGTCCAGTATTCCCCTAGGATGTAAAACTCATCTCCGGCTGTCTTTCTTACACTTTCGAAGAACTCTTTTAAGAATGCCACATCGATATGCTTTACGGCATCCAGTCTAAATCCATCCACTCCCGTCTCCTTAATAAACCATTGTGCCCAGTTCATGAATTCCGATTTTACTTCCGGGTGTGCGTGGTCTATGTCTGCAAACATCAAGTAATCGTAATTTCCTCTTTCATAGGAAACACCAAGGTTCCAACCCTTATTCTCGCCAATGATCCTAAATATTCCTTTACTTCCTGTAAGGTCATCGTAATCAACTCCATTGAAATGATTGAAATTCCACTTGAACCCGGAATACTTTCCTCCTCTTCCAGGAAAATCAAATCCGGTCCAACCGCTTATATCTCTGGGTTCTCCGATTTCCTTGTTACGGTCTTGCATATCCACTTCCACAGCAATAAATTTCTCCTGCCTATCACCACCTGCCTTGTGGTTCATAACAATATCTGCATATATATGTAGTCCATGTTCGTGAAATACATTAATCATCTGAAGAAGCTCTGACTTTACTCCATATTTTGTTCTTACTGTGCCCTTCTGATCAAATTCACCCAAATCAAACATATCATATATTCCATATCCGACATCATTGGTTCCTGTACTCTTAAAAACCGGTGGAATCCACACACTTGTGAATCCAACATTTTTTAGTTCTTCAACTCTTTCTGTCATCATTTTATAATAGCTGCCATCTTGAGGCAGATACCATTCAAAACCTTGAAGCATAACTCCATTATCCATCCTTAATCCCCCTCGTCTATTCCCTGATATCGTACTTCCCTACCAGTTCCGAACCCCTTATAACTTCTCTTCTTGCCTGAAGTATGCCTTCCTGATTCACTCTCATCTTCCATGTTACGATTTGGACTCGATCTTCTTCAATTTCTATTGCAGTGATTGAAGTAGGGTATATGCAGCTTCCGGTATTGAAATAAGGCAATTCATCTGTTCGTGGAAATTTAAACCTATGTGTATGCCCACAAATCAGCATTTTCCTGTTCTTTAATATCCACTTGTTGAAATTTCTTTCTATCTTATGTCTTTTATAAACGTTCTTTGTGGGACTTGCAGGGTTTTTAATCCCAAATGAGTGCATAAATCTCCAAAAATACTTTACTGACAGCATGGTAGGATACCACAAGTAGTCATTTGCAAGATCTCCTTGATGACCGTGCACTACAAATATCTCCTGACCAGTTTTTCTATGCTTTAAAACAAGGGATTCAACAGGTTCAAGTCCTTTTAAAAAGTCAAATTTTTGCTCTCTGTATTCATTGTAGTACGATGTATAGTTTTTCTCAACATACTCAGGGTCCTTTAGGTAAATATTATGGTTTCCGTATAGCATGATAAGTCTGTCATGATAAAAAAACTTCTTCAGGGTTTCAAAAACATCATAATGAGCATTCTTGATATATTTAAACTTTCTCTGTTCCCAGAGTTCGTCCCCATCTCCCACCTCTACATATACAAAATCATTCTTATAATAATGATCCATAGCAAACATAAATAAATTCTGATTCTTTGTGAATTCATCGCTATGACTGCCATCACCTCTGTGATGGTCACTCATAAAAACAAATTTTGAGGTGTTGTCAAAGTACTCAACTCTGGCGTTTTCAAATGCCTCATCCAGTCTTTTTTGCGTAAACATCTGTCTCACTCCCTGCTTTCCAAGCTAACAACTACCTTCTTACATCCATATTTACTTTTCCATCCTTTAGCTCAATTATGCGATCTGTCTTTTCAGCAATTCTTTGATCGTGTGTTATTATTATAAAAGTAGTACCATACTCCTTGTTGATATCTCGCAGCAACTTATATATGCTCTCTGAAGTATCAGAATCAAGATTTCCGGTTGGTTCATCTGCCAGTATAATAGAAGGTTTGTTTATAAGTGCCCTGGCTATTGCAGTTCTTTGTTGCTGACCTCCGGACATTGCATTGGCCATATTGTTCTTGACCTTGGTTAGCCCTGTAAGCTCAAGAAGTTCATCTGCCCACTGGTCTACTTCAGGTGTCAATTGATAGTTCATGATTCTGCTTGGCATCAGAACGTTCTCTTTGGCAGTAAACTCTGGTAAAAGGTAATGAAACTGGAAAATGAACCCCATTGTTCTATTCCGGAGTTCTGCCAATTGAATGCCATTCATGGTATCAGTTCTCTGGTCATTAATAAAGACTCTTCCATCAGTTGGCTTGTCAAGAGTTCCAACTAAATTAAGAAGTGTACTTTTTCCACTTCCAGATTGTCCAATTATGGAATTGAAACTATTTTCCTCAAAACTGAGATTAATGTCAAACAACACCTGAGTTCTAATCTTGTCTCCGTAAAACTTATCAATGTTTTCCAATCTTACTATATCAGCCATTCTTGATCACCTCAATCGGATTAAGTCTAGAAGAAATTCTTGCTGGTATGAGTGATGCTATCATGGCAGATACTATTGCAAACACTCCTGATAATGCAATAAAACCATAGTTTATATATATTGGAACTACTGGGGTCCCATCAGGATTCACTGCGAATTTTGTAAAGGAATACAGTAATCCAAATCCAAATGCTATGCCCATTATAGCTCCAAGTATTCCCAGCATAAGTCCCTGGAAAACAAATATCAAACTTGCTTCTCTATCTTTTATACCCATTGCCTTCAGAATACCCAGCTGTTTTGATCTTTGAACAACAGAAATTGCAAGAACACTCGATATTCCAAGCAGCACTGCTACAAGTACAAATATTTGAATCATATAACTAGAAACACTTTGCCCGTTAAGTCCGCTTAATAGACTTTGATTCTGATCCTTCCAGTTATCTACCCTTAGGTTGGGATCAGATACTGCATAACCAATTCTGTTGCCGATAGCATCTGCATCAAATACCTGACTAACCTGCATTTCAATGGAAGAAACCTTATTGCCCATTCCCAAAAAATCCTGTGCAGTCTGCAAGTTCGTTATTATCCATGACTCATTAATGGAAGATACTTGAAGGTCATAGAGTCCTGTCACATCAAATCTGGCGGATCCTCCACCGGGATTTAGGACAAGTATTCTATCTCCTGAGCTAACGTCGGCAATTTGTGCCAGTTCTCTCCCTATCAGGACTTCATCCTTTCGTCCAGGTAATCTTCCCTCATACAAGCCTTCTTCAATATTGTATATTTTATTTGAATCCTCGATATCGAATCCTCTGATAAGAACCGGAGCAGTGTCCGCCTCATAATCCAGAGTAGCTGGTCCATCAGCTGAAACTGAAACATTTGTAACCTCAGGTTCAAACATTTTAGCTTCATATACTGTTCTATCCCAATTATCAATCAGTTTATCATCAGTTGTCGATGTTATTGTAACCTGTGATGAGCTACCGATTGTTGTATCGATAAGATTGATCTGAAGACCCTGAATCAGGGATCCAATAAATAATTGAACAGAAACACCAATGGAAATACCTAGTACAATAAGAATGGTTTGTCCACGACCTGACTTAAGAAATCTGAGAGCAATCTTTAGCGCAAGCCTCATTGGTTCTCCCCCTCTCGCAGGGCAAGAACATCATTATAGTCTTGAATATAGATGTCTCCTCCTATTTCTTCAATGGTGTGAGGATTATTCCTGAATGCTTGTCCCCCAAGAATAATCTTGATGTCTTTGACGCATTCAGTTTTTATTTTCTCAACAATCCTTTTTGCTTCAAAAAGCAAATAATAATCAGTAACGCTGATTCCGACATAATTTGGTTTCTCTGTTCTTATTGCTTGCCAAACCTGATCTCTTGGTGTATTGCTTCCAATATAAATCACCTGATAACCATTTATCTGAAAAAAATCCGACATCATCCTGAGACCAACTTCGTGATACTCCTTTTCAGGACAGGTCAGTACAATTTTATCTCCTGTTTTCTCCGCTTTCCCTCCAAGATCAATTACAATAGGATAAAGAACTTCAATTATGGTTCTTATTATGGACGTTTTAACATGCTCATCCCAGATGCATCCAGGGTCACTCTCAGGACAATCATCAATGCTATAAAGAGCAGGGACAAGTATTTTCTCATAGAGAACCGGTATTGTTATCCTTCCGCTTTGAACCTCTTCCATGGCTGAAACCACACAGTCATCCATTCTGTTCAGAGAAAAAAGCTCCATAAATTCATTGTAAAATTTATCCATGTCTTTCCTCCTATTCCACAGTGATTACAGCTGAGCCATCCTGAAGTTCCTCAGGAGGATTTAGAACCACAATATCTCCCAACTCCAAGCCATCTACAATCTCAGTCAAGTATCTGTCGGTAATTCCCCTTTGAACTGATGTTTTAACTGCTATACCATTTTCAATTATATAAACATATGCACCTGCTTCACCATCTTCTCTGATTGCCTCATTATTTACCAATAACACATTGTCTACGCTTCCAGTAATCACTTCCGCATCAGCATCATATCCGGATACAATTCTTTCATCCACCGCAGATAATTGGATTGTTATTTTAACCTTTGGACTGCTGCTTCCACTGGAAGGGTCTGTTTCTGCCTTGCTTCCTATTTCTGCAACTGTACCACTGTATTCACCTTCTATTCCAGTCACCTTTATGCTTGCGTTTTGGCTCCTCTCAATACTCACAGCATCTTCCTGCGTAACAAAAGCTTCAAATAGAAACTTTTCCGTATCCTGAACCACAATCTTTGAATCTGTACCAACTGTTCTATTTGCCTTGATTTCCAATGAAACAACAGTTCCATCAAGATCTGCTATTATTTTAGTGTCTGCTATTTGTTCTTTCAATTGTTCAATATCCAATAAGATTGATCTTCTTTGTCTTTCCAGACTACCCGTTGTACTGGATGTACTCGAACCCAGGTCGGAGTACCTAAGTTTTGCGTCTTCAACATTCAATGCTGCTGTCTTGACACTTGACTCTAAACTCTTAAGTGCATTCTCCTGATTCTCATACTCTGTCAGGCTTATAGCTCCATTTTCGTAAAGGATTTTTATGTCCTCCAATTTCCCCTTTGACACCTCATAATCTCTTTGTAAAGTACTCAAAGATTCTTGCGCTTTTTGTAGATTGTTCTGAAGGATTTGTCTATCTGCTGATCCTCCAGCTACTCTCAGATCTGCTTCAACCTGCTCCAGATTAATTTCTTGTTTGGCAAGACTTGTCTCCAGTTGGGATGGATCCAATACAGCCAATACATCTCCTTTGATTACATCTTCCCCTTCTTCGATCATTACCTGGAGGACTTCTGTGCCTGCAGGCACAACAATTTCCTGGATATCCTCTGAAATGACTTTCCCGGTTATATCCAGTCTTTGTTCAATTGAACCTTCCGTGACTTCCATTGAGTTTACTTCTATCTCTGTGGATCTGTTAATAACAAAAAAATATATCATTGCTCCTATTCCGATAACAGCTGCAATTATCAGTAACCCTTTTTTCTTTGACATTCTTTCTCTCCTCCCAATTTCTGTATAATCCATATATACTCAAAAAAGACTCATATCAACCAGTAGGAGCTATATTTTTTGTAATATGTTCAATTATTTTATCCAATAAAAGTAATAGACTGCCATACATTTTCTGTGTGGTAGTCTATTCATCAGTAAATCTATATCCAACGCCAACCTCTGTTACAATAAATCTGTGGCTGGTGTTGTCTTTTTCAATTTTTCTTCGTAAATTTGCCATAATTACCCTTAGACTCTTTGTATCACTTTCTCCTGAGTAGCCCCATACGTGCTTGATAATATAATTATGCGTTAAGACCTTACCTCTGTTGTCGATTAAGAGTCTTAACAACTTGTATTCCAAAGGTGTTAGATGGACATCTTCTCCATCAATCTGGACCTTTCTCTTCTCATAATCCACAGTCAGATATCCACACTCGAATATCTTTGGATTATCCAGTCCCAAATTTGACATTGATCTCTCAACTACTCGGATTCTAGCCATCAGCTCTCCCATGAAAAAAGGCTTTGTTACGTAATCACTGGCACCTAAATCCAATGCCTCGATTTTGTCTTTTTCAAGTCCTCTAGCAGAAACTACAATTATGGGGATATTGCTAAATTCTCTCAATTCCTTAATGATTTCCAAACCATCTCTGTCCGGCAAGCCCAAATCAAGTATTATGATTTCAGGATTATAAGAAGTGAACTTGAATAGTCCATCGGTTGCCGAGCTTGCAGTAATAACATCATAATCGTCCTTGTTAAGCGAAACCTCAATAAAATTGGATATGTACCTATCGTCTTCAATTATCAATATTCTTGAGTTTTTCATTCTAGTTCCTCCTCTACAGGTAGTGTAAAGATAAACTTTGATCCTTTAGGATGATTATGCTCTGAGAATATTTTCCCGCCATGAGCTTCCACTATGGCCTTGCATATTGTGAGGCCAAGGCCAATTCCTCGCTTGCCGTCAGTTACGCCTTTGTCCAATGTTACAAATCTATCGAAGAGACTGTCCTTAATGCTTTCGTCGATGCCTCCCCCTGTATCACTCACTATGAATTCTACACATTTTCCCTTTATTTTTACATCCAGCCTGACAGAACTGTCCCTCGATGTATGTCTTACTGCATTTTCAAGAAGATTAACGAGAACCTGGACAATCAGCTTTCCATCCATCGGTACTGAAACTACCTCCTCAGGCAGCGTCACAGCGAAGCTCCTGTCGTTAAGTATCCTCTTTGTTCTTGAAACGGCTTCACTGACAACATCATCAATTACTTCCTCATCCTTATTAAGAATCAATTGCTCGTTGCTTATTCTGGTCATATTCAGTATGTTTTCCACTAAATTTGTCAGCCAACCTATTTCCTCACTGATATCTGTTGCAAGCTTCTTCTTTTCATCATCCTTCAATACATCAAAATTCTCTGCAAGAAGATTTCCTGCACCGGATAGTGCTGTAAGAGGAGTTCTGAGATCATGTGATACTGATCTTAGCAAATTAGCCCTTAATCTCTCTTTTTCCATGGCAACTCTAATCTGCTCTCTTTCAGCATATAGCTTGTTTCCTTCAAGAGCTATTCCCAGTTGAGTCGCTATGGATTGAATGATTATTTCGTTTTGCCTAACAGTATCTTCCTCATCCATAAATACTCTGATTTCTCCAATTACCCCGTCTGATCCTATTATGGAATATTCATTATAATTGCTAGAGTCAATCTTCAGATCCTTATCAGTGTCATAAATAATTATCTCATTTTTTAATCCCGTATAATTATCAACAAAATATTTTGCTCTGCTAATAATATCTTTTTCTCCACTTATGGCTATGAAACCTGATGCGATTTTATATAAAACCTGGGTTGTCCTTTCATTTTTCTCTGCAATTTCTATCTGCTTCTGAAGTCTTGATGTAATGGTTCCAGATACAACTGCTGTTATCAGGAAAAACAAGAGCAGTACAAGATCTCCGCTATCATATATAACAAAAGTATATCTTGGCTCTGTAAAAAGGAAATTCATTGCCATCATGCTTACCACAGATGTAATAATTCCCCACATGGAACTGCTTGTAACAATTGTTGAAAAGATTACACCAAGTAAAAACAACATAATGATACTTTCCTTGGCAACTCCAAGGTAACTTATCCCGAGAGAGCCCATGATTGATATTCCGATTATTATTGTTGTCTTCAACCAGTTTCCCTGTCTTTTAGAATTGCTTGGCAATACCATAATACCAGCTCCTTAATTACAGTATACCATTCATCTATTTCTTTTCCATCAATCTTATAATATCTTTTTTGCTCCCTGCAATAAGAATATGTTCATCTCCTGAAAATGTGTATCCGGCATTTATCATTGGCGTTACATGACTGTTGATTTTGAATCCAATTACATTTATATTGTATACTGAACGAACATTAAGCTCTGTTATGGTCTTTTCCTTCCAACTATCGGGAACAAGGATCTCAGAGATGGCATATTCCTCTGTAAGTTCAATGTAATCCAATGCAAGACTGGAACTGTATTTCACTGCTGTTCTTTGCGCCATGTCCCTTTCTGGGTAAACAACATCATCTGCACCGATTTTTAGCAGGAACTTGGCGTGGATATCCCTGTCTGTCTTTGAAATTACATATGGTGCCCCAAGGTCCTTAAGCAAGGATGTTATTTCCAGTGACGATTGGAAATTTTCACTGATACAAACAAAACATATATCGAAGTTGCTAACACCAAGAGTCCTTAGCACATCTTCATCCTTACAATCTCCAATCTGAGCCTTTGTAACCAGATGGGCTATCTTGTCAACAGACTCCTCATCAGTATCCACTACCATTACTTCATTTCCCAACTCAGCAAGCTTTATGGCAAGATGAGTACCAAATCTTCCTAAACCTATCACCATCATCGACTTCATATTAACACTCCTATCCGATAATTATCTTTTCCATTGGGTTTCTTACTTTCCGGTAATTTCTTTTTTCCGTCACAGCCATAAACACTGTAAGACTTCCAAGTCTTCCGATGTACATCAAACTAACAACAACAATCTTTGACAACGTTGACAGGTCCCTTGTTACACCCAAGGACAAACCAACTGTACCTATTGCCGAAAGAGTTTCAAACAAAGCTTCCTTTATTGGAATTCCCTGATTTGCAACTATTATAAAACAACCGGCAAGTACAAGAAGAGTGTAGTAAGTAACGCTAAAATATGCTCTCTTCACTATCTTGGCATCCAGTCTTCTATTGAAAATATTAACGTCCTCTGACTTCCTGAAATACGTTACAACTGAGAGGACGATTACTACAAATGTAGTTATTTTTATGCCTCCTGCAGTTGAACCGGGACTTGCTCCAATAAACATAAGTATCATGGTGAGCATTGACCCTGCCTCGCTTAAGGCTGCTGTATCCGTTGTATTGAAACCAGCGGTCCTTGGCGTTACTGAATGAAAGAACGCTGCAAGAATTCGCTCCCCAGTCTCCATCCCACTTAGTGTAGCATCTTTTTCAATAACCAGAAACAGCATTGTAGAAATAAGAATCATAGCAAGAGTCGATACAAGAACAATTTTTGTATGGAGATTATACTTTGAAAATTTAAATCTATTGATAAAAAGATCTTCCCATATTACAAATCCAATACCACCTGTAACTATCAATACCATAACTGTAATGTTTACAGCCAAATCTGATGAGAATCCGGTAAGACTTGAGTATTGTCCCAAGCTACCCATCAGGTCAAATCCAGCATTGCAAAATGCTGAAACAGAGTGAAAAATACCAAACCAGATGGCTCTTGAATCGCCAAATACACTGTAAAACCTAGTTGCGAGTATTGCAGCTCCTATAAGCTCGAATATTAAGGTCCCTATCAATATGTGTCTAACAAGCCTGATTACTCCACTGATTTGCAATGAACTAACTGCTTCCATTGCGAATGATCTTTCCCTTAGTCCAATCCTTTTTCTAAGAACCATTGAAAACAGGATTGCTATTGTCATAAAACCCAACCCACCTATCTGAATCAGTAACAGTATCACCACTTGTCCAAAAATGGTGAATTGTGACCATGTGTCATATACAACAAGTCCAGTAACACATGTAGCGGATGTAGATGTAAACAAAGCATCAAGAAAAGGCAAAAATTCTCCGCTCTTGTTCGATATGGGCAACATGAGCAAAAGAGCTCCAGTGAGAATTATCACTACGAATCCTACAGCCAGTGTCTGTTTTGCTCCCAATCTCGGAAACTTATTCATAAGCAGACACCCCCTCCAGTGACTTCACTATTATGTCAGCTGTTATTTCTTCTGTAATTACCTTGTTCACTCCAATCTTTCTGTAAAGATCTGCATAAACATAGTCATTAACCTTAGCGATTATCCAGGCATTTTTTTTCTTCCTTCTGACCAATCTGCTAAGAAACAAGTTTTCACTGTCATCTGAAGACAATGCAAAGAATGTAGCAAATTCCAAATTATCCGGTACAACTGCATTATCTATTAAGTAATAAGAAAATTTAAGATCCTCAAAAACCTTGCAAAGATTTTCCTCAGAGTCCGAATCTGTGAAAATCAGAGTTGATCTTTTATCTACTATTGTTTCTTCTCTGGATACTTTATTATTCACAAAAAACATATCTATTCTATCCATTAGAAAATATCCTAAAATCATTAAAATAACAATTGAAGCAACGGCTAATATTTCCACTGATAAGACCTCCTCTCATCTAAATCTTATAGCAGAAAATATTAAAATAGTGTTTGTATTCCTCTTCGTATGTTATTTTTGTGCAAAGAAAAAGATATCCCCACTTGGAGAACATCTTAAGTGAATTTCAAGTTTTATCTGACATCAATTATTTCAAGATTATCATCGACTTCAACGGTCAATGCTCTTGTTTCAATTGCCATATCCTTGCTTTCCCAACTTCTGTAGTAGATGAAGGTTATCTCCTCAGTTCCGGATTTTTCCGGGGTAAATATCCAGGTCCTTTCTCCACCCGAGCCCACAACATCAGCTGATACTGCAAATGGAACAAATTCGTCGGATTCTATCTTTAGAATATCCCCCTCTTCAAACTCCACAACCCAACCATAGCCGGTTGTAGGATTTTCATGTAGAACTACAGTTAGCATATCTGGCTCATAAGAATACTCTGTTGGGGCTATCTTAAGCATCATCATTACCCTGTTCATCATTGCTGCCGCCTCAGCCCTTGTCAATCTCTTCTGAGGCATGAAGTTACCCTCATTCCCCTGGATAATCCCTAAAGCCCTCAGTCTGTAAATATACCCAAGCTCTGCAGGTGGAATACCTTCATCATCAAGAAACACCACTGTGTCTACAGGCGGCATTCCAGCTTCAATCCCCATTGCCTTTGCCATCATAACTGCAAACTGAAGCCTATTCAACTGGCTTTCTCCATATAGATGGCTCTGGGTTGCAATTGTTAAAGCAATACCTTCGCGAAGTTGATCCCTTGCCCATTCAGGAACCCTATCCCAGTCCACATCTTCAGGATCCGGTTCACCAGGCATACCTGTAGCCACTGCATTCATCATTCTGGTCAGCATAAGGATTCCCTCCGTACCTGAGATTATCCCCTCAGGTCTAAAGCTTCCGTCTGGATATCCATTTACAAAGCCCCAGTTATAGGATTGTCCAACCTCGTCTCTTGACCAATGATTCTCAAGATCCATAAACCGGTTCTGGGTCTGCTCCTGTTCACGTAGCTTCATTTGCTCCAGGGCTGAACCGTCTATTCTAAGTCTATTGTTGATTTCCAGTCTGATCTGTTCCTGTTCAACTTCATTGATATTGGTTTGAACTCGATCCCGATCCTGAACCTGATTCTGGTTCATTGGCTGCTCCATTGCACCCATGGCAGGAACTGCGATCATTAAAATGCTAAGGATTACAGCTACCATTGTCCTTGATTTCATACTCACTCTCCCCTTTCATACAAAAAACCGACCGGCTACGGTCGGTTACGCTACTGGCTCCTGCAGGGATTAGGCGTCCATTTTTACCCTGCACTCCAAGCTCCGGATTTATTTCCTCTTCCGATATTAATATACCCGAAATATCTACAATTACTATTACAATTTAGTTTCAAATATGCCAATCCATTGCCACATCACCCTTTGTAATTCCAGCCCTGATCATCATTATAAATCATCAGCCTTGTCATTCCACCATCAATTGTGATATTTTCACCGGTAATAAATCCAGCATCCTTGCTGCAAAGATAAAGGACCATATTTGCAATATCTTCAGGTCTTCCAACTCTACCAGCTGGATGCTGGGTGTTGTTAGCTCCTGAGAATTCGTTCTCCTCTGTATCAATCCAGCCTGGACTTATGGAATTAACCCTGACCCTTCCAGATAAGCTCACTGCCAATGCATGGGTCAATGCAGATATTCCACCCTTAGCTGCTGTGTAGCTTTCAGTGTCACTTTGGCTCATCCTGTCCCGTGTGGAGGATATATTAACGATAGAACCATCTTCAGTGAAATAATCCAAAAACAATTTGGCAAGCATAAATGGAGCTGTAACTCCTGTTCTAAGTACATAATTGAAATCCTCGTAGTCACATGTAAATATCCCGCCTCTGGAAAGGCAGGCATTGTTTATCAAGAAGTCAATCTTACCATGTTCACTTATCACCCTGGTGGCAAAATCCCTTAGAGTAGATTCGTCTGAAATGTCTCCAACAAAGTAATCGTTCGGTTCCTTGTCAATAATACAAATTTTTGCTCCCTTATCAATAAAGCTATTTGCAATGGTTTTTCCTATTCCATTGGCACCGCCTGTGATTACTACAACCTTGTCCTTAAACATACTGCACCTCCGAATTAGCGTTAACATCATTAATGTTTAGCTCTTATCTTTATTTTATACCCATAATAGGATCGTTATTCATGAAAAATCAGCAGGCATCATTTGCCTGCTGATATGTTTACACGTAATATAAGTTTTCTGATGGATATACCGGATCACAGGTAACATCCACACCAAGCTTTCTTAGTATCTGTTCATCATTGTCGTTGAGCATCACCGTTGAATGGGCTTGAGCTCCCTTGAGGTCCTGAAGCTTGCTCATTGCCAGCTGAGCGGTAGGGTTTGTGACCGCACCGATGCTTAGTGCAATCAAGGCTTCGTTAGCATCAAGTGTTCCCACCTTGCCCTTAAGGCTTTCCATTTTAAGGTTCTGTATTGTATCAATTATAAGTGGTGAAAGTAGCAGTATTTCATCACCGATATTTGCAAGTGTCTTGATTGAGTTCAGAATTGCAGCCGATGTTGCATCCAGAAGCTGAGAACCTCTTCCAGTGATAATTCTTCCGTCATTAAGCTCAATTGCTATAACAGGAGGCATGTCACTTTTTTCACCCTTTTCTTTCAGGCTTTCTGAGTATTTTCTGGCAGGAACGACAGCAGCCCTGTCCTCTCTCTTCAACTCAAGTTCTTCCATTATAATTCTCATTCTGTTAAGGACCTCTTCATCTGCAAGTCCCTTTTTGTAATCGCATTCAGTCGCAAATCCTCTTCTTATTATCTCTTGTTTGGAAGCATCTCTAATTACCTGATCATCTATTATTCCAAATCCAATTCTATTTACTCCCATATCAGTAGGTGAGTAATAAGTTGATTCCTTGCCGGTAATCTTTTCAATGATTCTCTTGATGACAGGAAACATCTCCAGATCTCTGTTATAGTTAACCGCAACCTCATTGTATTTTTCAAAATGGAAGTAATCCATCATATTGACATCTTTAAGATCCACTGTTGCAGCTTCATAAGCAATGTTTAATGGGTGCTTCAAAGGAACGTTCCAAACTGGGAAGGTCTCAAACTTTGAATAACCAGCAACCTTATCCATCTTGTGTTCATGATAAAGCTGATTCAAACACGTTGCAAGCTTGCCGCTTCCAGGACCTGGAGCAGTTACTACAACAATTGGTTTTGTGGTCTCGATATATGAATTCCTGCCATAACCTTCTTCGCTTACAATCATATCCACATCTGAAGGATAGCCCGGTATAGCCGAGTGTGTGTATACCTTGATGTCTCTTCTCTCCAGCTTTGTTATAAACTGTTTAGCAGTTGGCTGGCCATTGTATCTTGTAATGACAACACTGTTTACTTGAAGCTGATACTCTCTCAATTCATCTATCTGCTTTAGAACATCCATATCATAGGATATACCATAGTCTCCCCTGATCTTGTTTCTCTCAATATCTCCAGCATAGACGCAGATAATGATCTCGGCTTTGTCCTTCAGTTTATGAAGGAGTTTTATCTTTGCATCGGCATCAAAGCCAGGCAGGACTCTTTGAGCATGTAGATCCCCTATTAGCTTTCCACCAAACTCCAGATATAGCTTGTCAAAGTTATTCACTCTCTCAAGAATAAACTTCGATTGCTCTTCTATATACTTCTGAGGGTCAAATCCAATTTTTCTCATACATCTGCTCCTTTATATTTTAAATTTCTTCTAAACACACATCAGTTATTATACCATAATGAAGGAAGATATTACAGGTCCAAAAAAATGGAACATGATATCTCCCTTATCGCCTTAATCCTTTAATTTAAGCCATTTTAATACAAAACTCAACCAGCCGCATCAAATATTTCTATAATTTTTTAATGTCATCTACAAGCTTGTCAACGTTAGTTTCTTCAGTTACCCAACTGGTACAAAATCTTACGGCATCCTTATTTCCATCTACCTTTGTCCAATGCTGAAATGAATAGTTCTGTGCCAATTTTTCAATCTGATTATGGGTCAATATTGGAAATTGCTGGTTTGTTGGAGAATCATAAAGAAATTCACATCCCTTTTCCCTGAAGGCGTCTCTAATCTTCATTGCCATCTGGATTGCATTCTTTGATATTTCAAAATATAGACCATCTTGAAACAAAGCTTCGAATTGTATTCCAAGTAATCTTCCTTTAGCAAGCATACCGCCACGCTGCTTGATATTATATCTGAAATCCTTCTTAAGAGCTTCGGTTCTTATGACAACAGCTTCTCCAAAAAGAGCCCCTACCTTTGTCCCACCTATGTAAAAGACATCACACAACCTGGCTATTTCAGGAAGTGAAAGGTCATTTCCGTCTGCCATGAGTCCATACCCCATTCTTGCGCCATCCATAAATAGTGGGAGTCCCAGTTCATTGCAGACCTGGCTTATCTCTTCAAGATCCTTTTTTGAATAGATTGTTCCATTTTCAGTTGGATGCGAAATATATACCATTCCTGGCTGAACCATATGCTCATGAGTCGCATCATTCCAGTGGTTGTCATAAACTTCACTTATCTGGACAGCTGTCAGTTTTCCATCCTCACTGTCAACAGAAATAACTCTATGTCCCGTCGCTTCAATTGCTCCTGTTTCATGCACGTTTATGTGTCCTGTATTTGCTGAAACAACTCCCTGATAGGGCTTAAGAATCGACGCAATAACAGTTGTGTTGGCCTGAGTTCCTCCGACCAGGAAGTGAACATCCAGTTTATCATCCTTACAATAGTCTTTGATGTATTTTCTTGCATTATCGCAATGGTAATCCACTCCATAACCTGCTGTCTGCTCCATATTTGTCTCCACCAGCATATCCAGAATCCTCTGGTGAGCACCTTCGGAATAATCACTTTCAAATCTAATCATATTTATTCCCTCCTGTCAGATATATTGTCTAATACATATACTATAGCATAATGATATTGTCATTATTACCTAAAAATAATTCCCGGGATAATTTCTTTCCCGGGAATTTGTTCTTAATCAGTTATAACTGGTGTCCAATAACTGTTTCCGTATATATCAGTAATTTTATAGGTCATCATATAGTCAAGATTTGAGATGGCAAGATTCTCAATATACCATTCTCCAGTTGCATAGTAGGGTTCTCCAAGATAGTATGTGTCATCAAAATCACCCTGGTAGGTATAGTAGTCAGTAAGGTAATCAATTCTGTCATCAGGCAATATATCAATTAGACCTTTTGGAAGATTTGGTGTCTCCTCTTCCTTGTCATAGATTATCCTAGCCCCCAAAACATCTCCGTATGGGTTGTCCTGATCAAAGGAAACAATAATATCCACCAATTGATCATTAAGCATTGCAGGAACCCTACCCATTATCTTGTAGTCATCTCCCTGGTAATCGTAGCTTGTCATGAAGTAGCTTACTATTCTATCGTTTATTGCCATCCAAGTTCCGTCAAACTCAAGAATCAGTTCTCCGTCCTGATTGTATTCGATTACATTGTCTCTTCCAAGGTCTATGAAACCTTCCCCGTCATCTATGAATACGCTGAGTTCCAAATTGTGAACAAGATCCCATTCTTCTTCTGAAAGCTCAAGAACCCTTTGCCCGCCTTTTTGGGTTATGACAATTGATGCAGGGTCCAGCATGTTTTCACTGTAGTATTCAGTGGACTGGGTTATTTGATTTGTATCAACCCAATCAGGTTGCTGCTGGGCTCCTCCGGTAATGGAAGAAAAGTCCCCCTGAGAAAGAAAGTTACCTATGAGTGAACCGATCAAATCAGTTGCAATTCCCTGAGTTCCACCTGATTGGCCTCCTCCAAGAAGAGTTTCCATTAGTCCCCCTCCTGGGGATGCCATCTGTCCACCTGCATTTACATTTGCAAAGCTTTTTATGGCTCTTGTATAATTTTCATCCATACCAATTTCTTCATATGTCTGAAGCATTGAGGAAACATCACTTAGTTTACCGTATGGAAAGAAAATTGAAACTCCATTTGCATTAGTTATGTTGTCAGACATCCTGTTGTATTTAACTGCATCACCAAGAGCCTGTGCAAAGTTCTCCGCTTCGGGTGTTCCGAGCCTATTTGCAAAGTCAATAAGATCAATCTGATTTATCTTCGAGGAGGATGCAAACTCTTTTGTTCCCGCCCTTGAATCCGATACTCGCTTGAATTCTTCAGTATCGATCAGTTCTCCAGTTGATTGCGAGAATTCACTGAATGTTGGAGGAACAGTCGCACTCAACTCTGCCAGATCAATCAGTGAAAGTGTTGCCTGGGATTTGGGAGTTTGTCGCTTTACCTCTTGCACATAATCATCAACTAGTCTCTTGCCAAGATCAATTGTTTCAATTGATGGATTCTTTGAAAGTTCATTAAGCCATCCAGTGTAATACCAACCTATTCCCGGTTCAAGTTCTTCCGATGCAATCAGATAGTCAGAATATGGTTCAACTACAAATGCTGTCTCGAGTGTTGCCATTAAACAAGCATCAAAACCTACCATGTCGAACTCAACTCCTGAGTTGAAAAGAGCACGTTCAATTTCATCCAGGGTCATTGTATCTCCCTTGAAATACTCATCATATCCATATCCTGTTACAGATCCTCCTCCGTGATCCCAAAAAATCAAGAAGTATCTATCTGCAGGGAAGTTCTGCTCAGAATACCTAATAAAATCGGTCAGTGTATTTGGATCAACCATGGATTTTCTCCCAAGATTAGCCTCAAGTCTGCTAAGACCCTCTGAGCTTATTAGGTATCTCTGGTTTGTTCCACTATCCATTACATCATTTTTCCACTGAGCCGTCCCACCTGTTTCAATAACAATATTTACATTGTCTGACAGATCAGCTTCCAGCATCTCCTGAAGGTCCATTGTAGCCATTCCACTTCTTGACTCAAGGTCTGTTCCAAGAAGATAAACCATAACTGTAGCCTGATCCCTTCCTCCACCAAGAAGTGTCGTCCTTTTTGGTCTTGCCATATCGGAAACGGTCCTGTCTACAGAATAAGCTCCACTGTCGTATGTTGGACTACCTGACTCTGAAGCGAAGTTATTTGTTCCTGTTCCTGGATTTGTTATTGGTGCTTCACCGCTCCCTCCGCCAAGTCTAGATATGAAGAAGGATATTGCCATCAGAATTATAAATATAATAATATACTTGCTAAATCCTCCTGAACTCCTTCCACCTGTGGAAGGATAGGAGTTTTGTCCGAATGATTGATTGCTGGATGATGACGAGGACTGTCTTCCAAAGAATCCTCCTGTACCCCCCGTCGGACCGGATGACTTTCTTCCTATTCCGCTTCCTCGTTTCTGAACTTTTGAACTACCAGTTCCAACTCTCTTTTTTCTGCCTGCTGGCCTGTTTTTTCTATCCATATTATTTCATCTCCTGTATGTAAATTCAATATCTTCCCTTACTTTATACCCTGGTTACTCAAGTATATACAAATGTTGTTGGATGGAAAAAGCACCTTGAAGTCCATACTACACTTCAAAGGTGCTAATATTTTATTATGTATCAAGTTTTTAAATACAATATTTTCTAGAAAAAGAAAGACATTACAAATACAACTCCCATTGCCGCTAAACTACCTAATGCAGTTGGGATAGAAACAACATCGAACCCTTCTCTCATTGGTAAATCACCATTTGCTTTAAGAACAACCCAGAAATGACTCGCATTTGCATGATAGAAGAAGGAGGATCCAGCTGCTATTGAAAGAGTAGCAATTACTGGTGATAGACCCAACGAAGGCATCAAGGGTAGAATAATTGCTGATCCTGTCAACAAGGAAACAGTTGCTGAACCATTTGCAACTGACAACAGCAAAGATACCAGGAATGGTATAAATACTGCCGGAAGTGGAGTTGTGGCGATCATATCTCCTAGATATGTACCCACTCCGGATGCTCTTAATACAGCACCGAAAGCTCCGGCTGCACCTGTTGCAAGAATTATAAATCCTGATTTCTCAACAGATTCATTCAACCATTTATGCCAAATTGTTAAGCTTATACTTTCCTTGTCCATGAAAAGCGCTATAACTACTCCAACAAACAATGCAAATATTGGATGTCCAATAAAACCTAAAATTGGTTTAAATGTAGATTCAGCATCCAACAGCAATGATCCAAAAGAATTAAAACAGATTAATAATACCGGTACTATGATGCTTGCAAAAGCCATTCCTGCATTTGGTAATGGTCTACCATCAGGATTTTTTAATTCAAAATCCTCATCGCTTGCAACATCTACATTTTCCATAACCGCTGGTTCTGGATACTTGTTTAGCATATATTTACTACTACACCAAGCACTTGCAACAAATGTATATGCTGCTGAAGTAATAAGTCCAAGGGCTATCATGAATCCCAAGTCAGCTCCAAGTGTTCCTGCTGCAGCTATAGGTCCAGGTGTTGGTGGGACCATGGTGTGAGTAGCCATTATACCAGCATTAAGAGCTCCAAGCAATGCTACAAGAGGAATTGCTCCTCGAGCGGAAAGCGCTCTTGCTACCGGCGACATAATTACAATTGCAGAGTCAGAAAATACAGGAATGGATACCAAGTATCCAGTCAGCGCCATTGCTAACTTTCCATTTTTTCTGCCTACCCATTTTAATATGGTATTTGCCAATACCATTGCTCCACCTGTTTCTTCCAAAATTACTCCTATGGAACAACCTAAAATAATTACTATACCAATATTTCCAATTGTTCCTCCAAATCCACCAGTAACTGTTGGAAATACTTCCTGAATAGGGAAACCAAAACCAAAAGCTGCCAGTACTGCTACCATAATTAATGCAAAAACGGGATGTATCTTTAACTTCATAATTGAAAATACCAATAATACTATACTTAGAATCATAACTATCAGTGAACCAAAGCCTGCTTCCATGAACTCGTCCTCCTTAAATGTAGTGTTTATTTTGTAAAATTACAATCAAGCATATCTATATCTATGCTTTTACAAGAATTACTCGTAATCTCACCTCCTTTGGTCTTTTGATAGCTTTATATAAGAAACCCATCACAGAATAGGTTCTTAAAATCTGATTTATGCTTTAAGGTCAAATTGTAGAAATTGTCTCTTAAATTTTTATGGATTATTAAGCTTCTTGATCGAATAGAATAAGTGCAATGTACTCTAGATTTTCTTCTCCTATGTTTTCAATGGAGTGAAATGATCCATTCTTTGTATGAATTGAATCACCAGGATTAAGTTCTACTTTTATACCATTGTCATCCACCAAAGCTTTTCCCTTCAGTATATAGTAAACTTCAAAATCACCTTTGTGTGTATGGTTGCCTATTGAACTACCAGGTTCAAGAATACTCCTTACAAACAATCTACCACTTCCCGCAGCATCTTCAATATCTAGGAAATGAATATTTGTCAAAGTTCCTTTTCCACCTAAAAACTCTTTATGCACAGCCACTTTCATTTCATTTTCTCTCTTAATCATTCTTTGCCCTCCTTCGCTAGTTAATTAATTAACAAACATTGTCATAATTTATCCGCTCCAGCTTAGATTTATTCCATCTACGCTACAAGCGCCATAATTGAAAAATATGTTTACTAATATTAATTCATATTCTACCATGTTAAATATTGTTATGCAAACGTTTTTATTGAAAATAAAGAAATATTTTCCATTTTATTAAAACCGCTACCTACCATTTATTGGCAGCAGCGGTTTTTCAGTTTAATCCAATTCAAAAGCACCGGTATAAAGCTGATAATACTTCCCTTTTTCATCAACCAGCTCATCATGACTTCCTCTTTCAATGATCTTTCCTTTTTCAAGAACCATAATCACATCGGAATTCTGAACCGTTGATAACCTGTGGGCAATTACAAATACAGTTCTTCCCTTCATCAGGGCATCCATCCCCTTCTGGACAATGGACTCTGTTCTCGTATCTATTGAAGATGTGGCTTCATCCAGAATCATTACTGGAGGGTCTGCTACGGCTGCCCTAGCAATTGACAATAGTTGTCTCTGCCCTTGAGATAGTCCCCCGCCGTCTCCAGTCAGAACTGTCTCATAACCTTCCGGTAACATCCTGATAAACCCATCTGCATTGGCCAGCTTTGCAGCCTCCACACATTCCTCATCGGTTGCATCAAGTCTGCCGTATCTAATATTATCAATTACTGTTCCTGTAAAGAGATTTACATCCTGAAGAACTATTCCAAGAGATCTTCTTAGATCTGCCTTCTTTATCTTCTTGATGTTGATTCCATCATATCTGATCTTGCCATCTACAATATCATAGAACCTGTTGATAAGGTTTGTTATGGTAGTCTTTCCTGCACCTGTTGCGCCAACAAAAGCAACCTTCTGACCCGGTTCTGCATAAAGTGTGATATCATGCAGGACAACTTCGTCTTCGGTATAACCAAAATCCACATCATAAAACCTTACTTCACCTCTCAAGAGAGTATAGGTAGTGGTTCCATCTCCGTGTGGATGCTTCCATGCCCACATTTCTGTTCTGTGGTCAGCTTCTTTGATTTCACCATTCTCGTATTTCGCATTGACCAGGGTTACATATCCCTCATCCGTTTCCGGTTCCTGATCCATCAGATTGAATATCCTCTCTGCACCTGCGATTGCCATGACAACTGCATTCAGCTGCTGAGACACCTGTGCAATAGGCTGGATAAAGTTTCTGGATAACTGAAGAAATGATGCAATCATACCAAGTGTCACAACATCTGCTCCAGTGATGCTAAAGTTCTGTATTCCCCCAACTGCCAGTATACCACCAACTATTGCAAGTAGAACATAGAGCACATATCCAAGGTTCATCATTATTGGCATCAGGATATTGGCGTATTTGTTCGCCTTAGTGGCATTATCCCTAAGAATCTCATTTCTCTCATCAAAATCCTTCTTAACGACTTCTTCATGATTGAATACCTTTACAACCTTGAGACCATTTATCATTTCCTCGATATATCCATTCAGATCGCCAAGGGATTTCTGTTGCTCCACAAAATATTTCCCGCTACGTCCGGCAATTATTTTTACTATGTTCAAAACTATGAATACAAACACGATTACAACTGCGGTCATCCAAAGGCTGAGATATAGCATTGCCGACAACACAGCCACTATTGTAACCACTGATGAAAACATCTGTGGAAGACTTTGAGATATCATCTGGCGCAGAGTGTCTATGTCATTTGTGTAGTGACTCATCAAATCACCATGGCTGTGTGAATCAAAGTATCTGATTGGAAGACTTTGCATTTTAGAGAACAGCTCGTCCCTTATTCGCTTTAATACTCCCTGTGATATTGACACCATTGTTCTTGTGTAAAAGAGTGATGCAAGTACACCAATAATGTATATTCCACCCATCATCAGAATTACCCTGAACAATCCAGAGAAGTCAGGTACAGCCTGAACCAGCATTGGAGTTATATAGTCATCAATAAGTGTCCTTAAGAAAAGTGAAGCTATTGCTCCTGTAAATGCACTGATTATTATTGAAACAACAACAAATATCAGTCTGATTCTATATTTCCCTACATAGGATAGGAGTCTTTTTACGGTGCCTTTGTTTACATCTTTGATACTTCCTGATCCCATTCCATGGGGACCTTTTCCCATCGGTCTAGGCACTTGCCATACCCCCCTTCACCTGCGAATCATATACTTCCCTATAAATGTCGCTGTCTTTCAAAAGTTCTGTATGTGTTCCAATTGCTTTTATTTCACCATCATCCATCACTATTATCCGGTCGGCATCCTGCACTGAGGATACTCTCTGAGCTATTATGATCTTTGTTGTATATGGAATTTCTTCCAAGAATGCCCTTTTAATCAAAGCATCCGTCTTTGTATCCACTGCACTTGTTGAGTCGTCCAGAATCAATATCCTGGGCTTTTTAAGCAAGGCCCTGGCAATTGTAAGCCTTTGCTTCTGGCCTCCTGAAATATTGCTTCCTCCCTGTTCAATATGTGCATTATATTTATCTGGCAATTCACGAATAAACTCATCGGCTTGTGCAAGGGTTGCCATGCGCTCCACTTCATTGTCGCTGGCATTCTCGTCTCCCCATCTAAGATTCTCATTAATGGTTCCTGAAAATAAGACGTTTTTCTGAAGGACAACCGCAACCTGGTCCCTTAATGTCTTTAAATCGTACTCTCTTACATCTATACCTCCAACCTTTACAGTTCCTTTTGAAGCATCGTATAGCCTTGGTATAAGCTGAATAAGACTTGTCTTGGATGAACCGGTTCCACCGATTATTCCTATGGTTTCCCCTGCATTGATCTTAAGGTTGATATCCCTTAATGCCATCTTGTCTGCCTTGTCTGAATAGCAGAAGCTAACATTCTGGAACTCTATGCTCCCATTATCCACTCTATACACAGGGCTATCGTTGTTTTTTAGATCAGTTTCCTCATCCAGAATCTCCACAATTCTTTCAGCAGATGCCCTTGATATGGTTATCATAACGAATACAAAGGAAAGCATCATCAGACTTATCAAAATCTGCATTGTATAGGTCATAAGACTCATCAGTTGACCTGTACTGAGTCCTATAGCAGGATTGTTTCCGGATGTAACAATCGCCCTGGCTCCAAACCATGATAGTAGAAGCATTGACCCAAACATGCAAAACTGAATCAAAGGCATGTTAAAGGCCAATAATTTTTCAGCTTTTGTGAACTTATCATAAATTTCCTTGGATATATCCTCAAACTTCTTTCTTTCATGATCTTCTCTAACAAATGCCTTTACAACCCTTATTCCTCTTACGTTTTCCTGGACGATGTTGTTAAGCTTGTCATAGGTCTTAAAGACCTGCCTGAAAATCGGATGAGCATTCTTTATAATAAAGAATAATCCTATACCAAGTATTGGCATTGCTCCAAGAAAAATCATGGAAAGACGCCTGTTGATGCTGAATGCAGCAAACAATGAAAATGTAAGCATGACTGGACTTCTTGATGCCATCCTAAGCAGCATCTGATAGGAATTCTGAACATTTGTAACATCTGTTGTCAACCTGGTGATAATACTTGAAGTGGAAAACTTGTCTATGTTTGAGAAGGAGAAACCTTGCACATTATAGAACATATCCTGTCTCAAGTTCTTTGCAAATCCTGCTGATGCTATGGCGGCACTTCTTCCGGACAATGCGCCGAATGTCAAGGCAACCACTGCTGCTGCTAGAAGAAGCAAGCCCAGTCTATATATTACGCCCATATTACCTGCGTCGATTCCCTGGTCAATAAGTCTTGCCATTATAAAGGGAATCATAACCTCAAATAGAACTTCAAGCATTACAAAAATTGGTGTGAGTATTGAATTCTTTTTGTATTCCCTTATACTTTTTGCCAATGTTCTTATCATATTATTTCCTCCGATGTTGATTATTGATTTTGTTATTATTCATCCACTGACTTCTCAGATGGACTCTCCATGTTGCTTTTCATTCTGTCTATAAAAACGAGCAGCTGCTCCTTTTCCTCATGTGAAAAGTCCTTCATCAGCCTGGTTTCAATCTCCATCAGATCGCTTTTTACAGCCTGGTGAATTTCCCTTGCCTTGTCTGTAAGAACAATCTTCTTCAATCGTGCATCCTCTTCCACGCTTAATCTCTCGATAAGCCCTTTATGCTCCATAAGCTTTAGAACCTTTGATATCGTTGAGCGGGTTATGGTAAATCGTTCTTCCAGATCCCGCTGAAAGACGTCAGTTCCTTCATTCTCAAAAAGATAAGCTATTATCCAGCCATTTGTTCCGGTTATTTTCTTTGCATATTGGAAATGCTGTGAATTCTCAATATATCTCTTTAAGAGATTGTTAAGTGAACGTAATTCCATTCCTACTGTTTTCCTTTTCATGGTTTCCTCCGTAAAAAAATATAATGTTGTATGCCTAACTGTTTGACCTCCAACATTATATATCCTATCATATTTACTTGTCAATAGTAACATTCATTAGATACAAGTGTACCTATATCCATACAATCATAATCAGTGGTACAGCTACCGCAACGACTATTATTTCCAGTGGCAAGCCCATCTTCCAATAATCTCCAAACTTATATCCTCCTGGGCTCATAACCAATGTATTTGACTGATGCCCTATTGGAGTAAGGAATGAGCAAGATGCACCGATTGCAACACTCATAAGGAATGCATCTGGAGAGGCTGAAAGTCCGCCTGCAATCTCAATGGCTATGGGTGCCATAATAAGGACTGCTGCAGCATTATTGACGATATCCGACAATGTCATTGAAATTACCAGTACTGCCATTACCATTGCCCAAAGAGGCACCCTGTCTGCAAGACCCAGAACACTGTTTGCTATAAGCTGGGCTCCGCCAGTGGTCTCAAGGGCTCTACTAACAGGTATAATCGATCCCAAAAGTACAATTATTGACCAGTCAATGCTTTCATACATTTCCTTAAGTGAAATAAAGTTTCCAAGAACCATTACCACAGCAGCTGCCATAAATGAAACCTGTACAGGAATAAGACCAATGGCTGTCAAAACGAGGGCAGCCGTAAAAACCAGGACACCAGAAACAAGTCTTCTGGGTTTCCCAAGGCTTATTCCTCTACCAGCAAGAGGTAAACAACCCCACTGTGTGATCATTTCAGACAAAGTGTCAGGATGACCCTGCAAAAGAAGAATATCCCCCACAATAAATTTAACGGAGTCTGGAGATTTATTAATTCTCACTCCTTCCCTGGCTACACCAAGAATATTTATTCCATACCTGCTTCTGATTCTCATTGCTTTTGCAGTTCTGCCTATAATAAAGGAGTTTGTCATTACCACTGCTTCCATTATCTCTACTTCATCTGTTTTAATATCCTCCTGTGACAATTTATCAGTATCTGCAAGTTTCAAATCTGTTGCATTCAGAATCTCCTGAATTTCTCCTGCTGTTGCCTCAACTATCAATGAATCCCCTTCTTCAAGTGCTAGTTTCAATGAAGGGGCAGCGTAATTCTTGTCATTTCTTATCACTGAAACTATCTTCAACTCTCCTTCAACTGTTTCTTCAAGCTCATAAACTGTTTTTCCTGCGTATTTTGATTCTTCGGGTACCTTCAATTCTGTTATGTAATCCTTTATTTCAAATAAATCCTCCTCGGATTTACTGCCGGTTCTCTTTGGAATAAGTCTCCAGCCAATAAGAAGCATAAATAAAACTCCCGCCAGCGCCACTGCTCCTCCAACAGGAAGGAAGTCGAACATTTTAAAAGCTTCTCCAGTGTAATCTGCCCTAAAAGTTGAAATTATAATGTTTGGAGGTGTTCCCACAAGAGTTGTCATTCCTCCTAAAAGCGATCCGAAAGCAAGGGGCATCAGGAAAATTGATGGAGATTTATTGTTCTTTCTGGCCATCTTTATCGCAACAGGCATCATTAGAGCCAATGCACCAATATTGTTCATAAATGCTGAGCTTACTGTAACTGCAAGAACAAGAGATGTCATCTGGACCATGATATTATCTCCAAGCCTTAGTAGATGCCTGGCCATAAAGTCTACCACTCCTGCATTCATAAGTCCCTTGCTTACAACTAGTACCGCTGCAACGGTAATGACAGCAGGATGACCAAATCCCTCAAACACCGCATCCATGGGAACTAGACCTGTAAGACTTGCCACAAGCAGAGTTACCAGGGATACAATATCATACCTCCATTTTCCCCAGATGAAGAAAATGAGCATCAGAATAATCAATCCAAATATCATATATATTTCAGTTGTCATGGTTGTCATCTCCAATCTGCCTGCACCGGTTAATAAATACTCTATTCCAAATATATACCAAAAACCGGCACTGATGAAACTTATTTCATCGGTACCGGTCAATATTGAGTCAATCTACTATCTACATTCTGGTTGATGCATCCTGAGCCAAGATGGATCTCAAGCATTCATCAGTCCTCATTGTTATCTGGAAGCAAAGATGACTTCCCTTCATCTTCTCGGATGCGTAGCTTAGACCATTTGTCCTTTCATCAAGAAGTGGATGGTCAATCTGTTGGGGATCTCCAAGAAGTACGACTTTTGTTCCTCTTCCTACCCTTGTGACTATTCCCTTTACCTGTTTAGGAGTAAGGTTCTGTGCTTCATCAATTATCAGGAAAGTATTTGTTATTGATCTACCTCTAATGAAGTTCATCGCCTCTGCCACAATTACTCCCCTGTAGAAAAGTTCGTCTATCTTATCCTTTAGTTGTTTTTCATTTTTATATCTTTCATTTTCATTTCTGTCTACAAGTATTTCCAGATTATCAATTATTGGTCTTAAGTAAGGTGCAATCTTTTCCTGTTCTGTTCCAGGAAGAAAACCAATATCCTCGTCGAACTGGACATTTGGTCTTGTGATAAGAATCTTTCTGTATCTTCTGCTTGCAGGTTCATATGTATGCTGCAATCCAACTGCAAGCGAATAGAATGTCTTTGCAGTACCTGCTGTTCCCTTTACTATTACAAGCGGAGCCGTTTCCGGATCCTGCATCAGTGCCTCCTGAAGAAATCTCTGCCCTACATTTCTTGGCTTCACTCCAAATGGTTCTTCGTTTATACTCCATAATGGAACTATCTTGTTTCCGTCAAATCTTCCAAGAAGTGTGCTTTTTTCATTTGTTTCCGAATGAAGAATAAAGAACTGGTTTGGAACCGGGTCAACATTGACTCTATCCAGACCATCCATTACAAATGCATTCTCAGGACTTAATCCCTTCTTCTTAAATTCGCCCATGGCTTTGTCGCTTATATATGCATCCATTCTTCCAGTGTATTGTGCTTCAAAATTAGGTGATTGTTCAGTTGTGAAGTCCTCAGCAGGGACACCCATCATCTGAGCTTTCAGTCTTACGATAATATCCTTTGTTACAAGGATTACATTATCTCCCTTTTCCATCAGACCCTTGCAAACCTTAAGAATCCTGTTGTCACAGGTGTCTCCGTGGAACCCTTCCGGGATATCCACCGATGTGTAGTTTGTCTCTATCTTAAGCATCCCTCCTGTATCCAGCATAACTCCTTCATATAGACTGCCCTTTGTCCTTAAACTTTCAAGAAACCTTATGGCCTGTCTGCAGTTAGCTCCTCTTTCAGCATCGTCATTCTTGTGCTTGTCCAGCTCCTCAAGTACAGCAACCGGCAGAATAACTCTGTTGTCTTCAAAGGAATACAATGCAGCAGGTGTTTGGATGATAACATTTGTGTCAAGCACATAGGTTTTTTTCATGGGCCGACCTCCGTTTTATTTAGTTACCGTATTAAACTTCCTATTTCTATTATACTATATTTGTCATAAGTTTTAAATCAATAAATTGTATATTTGAGTAAAATTATTGTAAAAAACAACTATATGTTGTATGACACAAAAAAATAATAGAACCGATGCCTTTTAATTTTATTGCATCGGTTCCGGTTCTTTCTGCGTTATTTTAATATTTAAAAAAGCTTTTTACCTTCTCATAACTTTCCTGGGTTATATTTGATCTCCTTCCATCAAGACCTGCCTGGTAGAATATTTCACCCTGGTCAATATAGATGTAGTTTTCCTTGGTTTCTCCCTCTTCAAACAGATGATCCATCAGTATGTAGTATTCATCTAGTTCCCTTACATCAATGCCCTCCCAGGCAGCTGATCTTAGCATATGGTCCATAACAACTTCAGTTACCATATCCTCCGAGCAACTGTCAGCAATCTCAACCGTTCTTTCCACCTGACCATCTACAACCTTTTGCAGGGTCATTTTTACGGACCTTTGAAATTCCCCTTCCTCCTCAACAACAACAATCTCTGTGGGACCCTCAGCACCGCCAATTATTGCACTGTCATAGGACTCGGACAACACAACATTCTCCCTTGTTTCATCCCACATTATATATAGTTGAAAATTTCTCCCGGAGGAGAAGTTTGTTTCAAATCCATACTCAACCAATGCCCTATCCTCAGTATCAAACAGTTTTACATTAAAGAGGAGATATTTCTCACTGGGCATTCTGAAGGAAAATGTTTCCCCAAGACCCATTGCGGTTTCATCTGCGTTGATAGCTCCACCTGAACCACCCTCCCAGGAGACCTCCACGTAACCGATCTTGTCCTCAACATCCCAGTTGGTTATCCTAAGGTTGGATACTCCGTAGGTCATAAGTTCCTGCAAGCCCTCTGCCTTCGGTATGAACACATCAACCTTCCATTCCTCTTGAACCTTCTCCATCACAAGTTCTCCTGCAACGGGTATGTTTTCAGTTTCCCCATCCTCCAGCTGGATTTGAACATCCACAGCATAGGAGTAGTACATCCTGCCATCCTGATAGTCCTGTTCACCGGAAAGGGTAACAGATTGTGCCGCCATCTTATTGTAGGTCCTCTTCACAAACATTTCAACACCAGGAATGAATCTATTTGCCAAGGCATCCTGGTACCCTCTTTCCGTCATCCAGGGGCTATACTTTTCCTCCACCATTTTCCCATACTCCTCAAAGGATTCCATAGCTTCCATTTTAGGATCGTAGGGTAAGGCAACCTCCTCATAGAAGAAGTTAGCCAATTCCGATTCCTGGACGGTGTAATATTGATTTAGGAATGCTTCCGCCTTTTCCATTGGTCCCTCTAGCTCAGTGCTGCAACCGGTCAATGTCATTATCCCAAATACAAGCAAGAATAATAATAATATCTTGTTCAATCTAAATTTCATCTGGACCTCTCCTATCTGTACCTAGCGATAAACATGGAATCAATTTAACAACTCCACTATCCCCTTGTATGATTCACCTGATATCTCCGAAGCAGCTCCATCACCACGTTGGAGTATATATTTGTCATTCTCCATGAAAATACCGTAATATCTAGGCTCTCCACTAAGTGTACTGTACTCATCTATGCGATAATATTCTTCCAGCTCATTCAAATCGACTTCTTCCACAGTTTTGTATCTTAAAGAATGATCAGCCAGCGCTCTGATTATTGCGCTTCTGCTATCATTGTCATCCGCTTCCGTCTTTAGGATTGGTCGCCCTCCCAAAAGCTTGCTGACTTCATATTCCACAAGCTGCCTGTCAGGTAAGTAATCCATCTCCCTAAGCTCATCTGTAATACCAGTAAGAACAGAGGCATGAGTTATTTCCAGCTGATCTTTTTCATTCTCTTGAACTACAAGGTCAACATTCTTCCCATCAGAAAAATCCCCATCAAACTGGTTTGTGACTGTAAGCCCATCCTCAAGGACCACTTCAACAGAAAAAATTTGCTCTCTGTTTGATGGCATTTGTATTTGAATGACCCTTTCATCTCCCATCAGGTGCAAGGTCTGATCAATCCCATTAAATGTAACCTTAGCCTCTTCCATGGATTCATGGCTTCTATTAGCAATTCTTATATAGGACCTTCCGTAGGTTGTCATTACCTCTATATTCTCAAAGTCAGGATTAAAGCCTGTTACAAACCAACTTCCACTCTGGTCTCCGACAGTGATCTCACCGTTGAATCTAACTGTATGGATGGAATCCTCCCCAAGTTTCAACCTTGTATTTGCCTGGTACTTGAATGTCTTTTCCATATCCTCATCAGATACAGGTGATAACATAACTTGGTTTGTATCTATTTCCTCCAGAAATCCATTTCCTGCAATTCCTTCCTTTGATATTAGACCCTCATCAGCTGCATCTTTAAAAGTATCTTTATCCATTAGGCTGCTTAGCTTATCCAGCTTGTCAGAACCATCAACCCTTCCTCCTATGCTACCCGTATAGTAGTCAAATATAAAATGTGATGCCACGTTTGAGTCCGTTGGTTCTTCTGATAACCTAAACCCCATAAGGTAGCTTCCCAATATAATTAGTATTACCACTAGGATAAAACTGAATATTTTTTTTGATATCTTGTTGGTCATGTTTTCACCCCTCCATGACATAATAATAACATGCATACACTAAAAAAGGAACCTGATTCCCATCAGATTCCCATATATTAATGACTCTCTGTATTTGCGTCAAACCTTTTAAGCTTCGAAAGCTCAGAATACTGCCATTCATTGGGACAGGTGATTCCGTAGATTACCTGAGAATGACCAATTGCATAGCCTATTATGCTTCCAATTGTGGCAGGTACTCCAAGTCTAAGTCCGACCATCTCCATAAGCATTACTGCAGCTGCCACCGGAACATTGGCAATACTGGCAAGGCTGGCTGCCATCCCAGTAATTACAAGAGAGGAGCCCAAAGCCAAATCTCCTCCACCTGAAATTACACTTGTCACTAGATTTCCTGAAATGGCTCCAATGAACAATGCTGGAATAACAAGACCTGCACTTCCTCCAGAGCCTATTGTAAATGACGCTGCAAGTATCTTTGCCAAAAGCAGCAATATAAGATATGTTATTGGAAAGTTTATATCAATTAGACTCTGAATCATTTCATTACCAAGACCTGATACTTCCGGAAAGAAAATAATTACCACACCAGTCAGGGCACCGCCTATTACTGGGTGAAAAGTCTTAAGTGGCATTACATCAAAAGTGTTCTTGATTTTTGTAAATATCTTCATAAAGACAATAGATACTATTCCTGCTAGAATCGCAGTTATTATGAACCATGGAATATTGTAAACATCCGGTATATAATCGGGCATCTCAAACAAGGGCGTTGATTTTGAAATCATGCTGTAGACAATAAAGCCCATCGTTGAAGACAGCATCGCTGGAAAAAGGTCTCCGTAGTGCAGGGATGAATGGTAAAGTATCTCCACAACAAAAATTCCACCCCCAAGAGGTGACCTGAAAATGGCACCGATTGCTCCCGCAGCACCGCATATTGTAAGGATTCTCTTATCATGAGCATCAAAGAACTTTGATAGAAAAGGAATTTTTGAAATTATTTCAGCAATTCCTCCACCCATCACAAGCATCGGTCCCTCAACCCCACCACTTCCCTTGAAGCCAAGGGTAACTGATGTTGCCAAAAGCTTACTGAATAGGTTCTTGCATTTCATGTAGTCTTCCTTTTGGTTTACCTCACATATGTAGTGGTCTGTTCCAAATCCTGCAGCCATCTTATCCCATTTGTATATAAATATAAGGATCATCCCTCCAATTGCTGGTGCCAGATAGACGGGGAAAATATCTCCGTATTCTGATACAAATCCTATTGATTTCTTAAGGATGGATGCAAAAATTCCTCCTCCTATTCCAACCAGTGTGGCTACAAATAGCCACTTTATCATATACTTTCCTACGTAATCCTGTATCTTTCCCATGATCATCTCCCTGTGTATAAGTATTTTTACTTTTAGACATATTTGTCTATTTTATTTTTAAACTGTCCTTAATGCAACAATTGTTAAGAAAAGTCTATAGTTAACTTTTGGACAAAGCAATACCACTCCGTAATTTCTTCGAAGTGGTATTATGACTTACTTGACTGGTGCCGGTGCCTTCACAACAATAAGCTCCAGTGTCTCTTCATCTCTGTTCTTTACATTCATCTTAATATCCACTGGAATCTTCAATATGCTTCCCTTTGGATACCTGTGTACCTCCTGGTCACCGAGTGCTATCGAAAGTGTTCCCCTTAGTACTGTCATGTATACGTTTGAGTTTGAAAAATGCTCTGGTAGTCCTTCATCCTTGTTAAACACCATATGAATGTAGTTGATGTTGTCGTCGAATATAAGCTTTTCCACTGCAAAATCATCCGTCGTTGAATAATTGAATACCTGCTCTATCATCTCTATACCTCCAAAAGTTAATATTGTATGGTTATATCATAGCACCTAATCAGATATAGTTCCGTAACACTTGTTACAAAAGGAACCCTCCTAATCCATATTAATGTCTTTAACCTATGCTAGAATATATTCTTCAGTTCTGAGATGTCATCTATCAATGTATCCGCACCGGTAAGCTCCTCTTCTGTTCCAAATCCGTATTTGCAACCGATTGTAAAAATTCCACTGGCCTTGCCTGCATCCAGGTCTTTTTTCCTGTCACCGACCATTACCATGTCCCAGGGGTAATTATCTACTACTTTTTTCAATATGTCCTCCTTCTGCATGAAGCCATATTCTTCCGAGCAGATCATATTGTCAAAATATCTCTCCAGACTGAAAAGCTCCCTGTGGTTCTCCATGTATTCTTTCCTGCAGTTGCTTAAAAATACAAGGATGTATCCCTTGTTCTTAAGGTACTCCAGGGTATCAATGGCATTTTCGTACAATTCAGGGTATCCTCTCCTGATCAACTCATTCATCTCTCTGCCAATCAGGTCACTGCTAAAATCCCTTGATTCCTTGCTTAGATCAGGCATAAACTTTTCCCACATCTCTTTGGGATTGAAACCTATCCATTTTGATATTTCTTCATCTGACCAAGATTTTGGTTCAGCATGGCCTTTGTCAACAAGATTCTCGTAGGCCCTCTTAAAGGCAGGTGCATATATTGTCATGCTATTATGCAAAGTTCCGTCATAGTCGAGAAATATGGTCCTAACATTCTCCATTCTCAAAGGCATAGTATCCTCCTCTAGATCTGCTTCAACAGATTTGCCATTTCAATTGCCGTCATTGCGGCATCATAACCTTTGTTTCCAGCCTTTGTTCCTGCTCTTTCTATGGCCTGTTCAATTGTATCGGTGGTTAGAACGCCAAAAATGACCGGTACATTTGATTCAAGTGAAACATGAGCAACCCCTTTGGTAACCTCACTGGATACATAGTCAAAGTGTGGAGTGGAACCTCTTATGACCGCTCCAAGGGTAATTACCCCATCATATTTCTCTGAATTGCCCATTTTCTTTGCCGCCAAAGGAATCTCAAACGCCCCCGGAACCCATGCAACCTCAATGTCTTCTTCCTCAACACCGTGTCTTTTCAATGCATCGATTGCTCCTCCCAGGAGTTTTGATCCAATAAATTCATTGAACCTTCCAACAACTATTCCAAATTTCAAGCCTTCTCCAATAAGATTTCCCTCATAGATTTTCATTTACTTGTCCTCCTTGAATTTTAATATGTGACCCATCTTGTCTTTCTTTGTTTTAAGATAGTACTTGTTTCTTTCATTGTGATTCATCTCAATTTCCACCCTGTCCACTATCTCAATGCCATAACCTGAAAGTCCCCGTATTTTTTTTGGATTATTAGTCAGAAGCTTAACTTTTTTTATACCAAGGTCTGCAAGTATCTGTGCTCCAATTCCGTATTCCCTAAGGTCCTCGCTGAATCCTAGGGCTAGATTGGCTTCAACTGTATCCATTCCCTGATCCTGAAGAGAGTATGCCTTGATTTTATTAATCAGACCGATTCCTCTTCCTTCCTGACGCATATATAGAAGAACTCCCCTTCCCTCTTTTTCAATTTTCTTCATTGCATCTGCATATTGTTCTCCACAGTCACATCTTAAGGAACCAAATGCGTCTCCTGTGAGGCACTCTGAATGAACCCTTACAAGGACCGGTTCCCCATCTGTCACATCTCCTTTTACAAGGGCAACATGATGCTCTCCATTTAAGACATTCTCGTACCCTATCAATCTAAACTCACCGTATTTGGTGGGAAGTTCCGCCTCTGCCGCTCTTTTGATGAGAACTTCCTTGTGTCTTCTGTAAGAGATAAGATCTGCTATTGTGACAATCTTCAAGTCGTGTTCCTTGGCATACTCCATCAATTCAGGGACTCTGGCCATTGTTCCGTCATCACTCATTATTTCGCAAATAACTCCTGCAGGGTACAAACCAGCAAGTTTTGCAAAGTCAACCGCTGCTTCAGTGTGTCCTGCCCTTCTTAGTACCCCGCCTTCCTGATACCTCAATGGGAAAATATGACCAGGTCGCTTGAAGTCAATGGCTGTTGAATTTTTCTCCAGAACCTTCTTTATTGTCAATGCTCTTTCATACGCAGATATTCCAGTTGTAGTTTCCAAAGCGTCTATTGATACTGTAAAAGCAGTCTGATGTGAATCTGTATTTCTGTCTACCATATATGCTATGCTTAGCTCTTCGAGTCTTTCTCCTGTGACGGGCATGCAGATCAGTCCGCGACCGTACTTGGTCATGAAGTTTATTGCCTCTGGAGTAACCTTTTCTGCCCCCATCAGAAGGTCTCCCTCATTTTCTCTATCTTCGTCATCTACAACTACTATCATTTTCCCTTCTCTTATATCCTCTATTGCTTCTTCTATTGTATTGAAATTTGCCATATTATCTTCTCCTTTACACAAATCCATTTTTCTGCAGAAAAGCCATGTCTATTTTACTGCCAGTGTCTTCTGTCCTTCCATAAGACATAAGCTTCTCAATATATTTTCCTACAAGATCACACTCAAGATTGACCACATCACCAACCTTCTTGTAGAGAAGTGTTGTGTACTCCTTGGTGTGAGGAATGATGGATACCTTGAACACACTTTCATCCACATAAGCCACTGTTAGACTTATACCGTCAATGGCTATGGAACCCTTGGAGATGATATACTTAAGCAGCTCTCTTTCCGCTGAGACAGTTATCCAGACTGCATTGTCCTCCTTCTTCAGGTCAACAATTCTTCCGGTCCCGTCAATATGTCCGCTTACAATGTGACCTCCCAGCCTGTCGCTTGCCTTTAGAGCCCTTTCCAGATTTACCTCCATTCCAGGTGACAAGTGTCCAAGATTACTTCTTCTTATGGTTTCCGCCATCACATCCACAGTAAAATTACTCTTTGAAAAATCCGTAACCGTTAGACATACACCATTTGTTGAGATACTGTCTCCAAGCTTTACATCTTCCAGTACCTTTGTCGCATCAATGCTGATTCTTGCTGCCTTTTCACTTTTTGTTATGGCCTTTATCGTACCTATTTCCTCAATTATTCCTGTGAACAATTTCAATCACCTCCCTACGGGATAACCTGTTACCAGTATATCTTCACCAAACATTCGTATTTCAATATTCTCAAGGTTTATTGCATCCTTCATCAGGTTTATGCCCTTGCCTCCAAGAGGGGTTTTAGACTCATCTCCCCCTATGAGCTTGGGAGCGATAAAGAAAAGAACCTTATCTATCATCCCTTCCTCCAGGAATGAATATCCAATTGTGCTTCCACCTTCCACCAATATGCTGTCTATTCCCATTTCACCTAATCTTGACAATGTGAGAGGTATATCGACCCTTCCTTCCTTGACTGGAGACTTCATTATTTCCAATCCCTTGTCAGCAAGTGCTTCAAGCTTATCCTTAGGTGAAAGGTCCGTAGTGACAAGTATTGTCCTGACCTCTCCAGATGTCTCCACAATTTTTGAGTTTATGGGCAATTTTCCCTTTGAGTCAACTATAATTCGGATGGGATTTTTAGTCTCCTGCCCCTCAAGTCTAGTGGTTAGCATGGGGTCATCTGCAATTGCAGTACCTACTCCTACTAAAATTCCAGCTACCCTTTGCCTTAACCTGTGTACATGCTTCCTTGACTCTTCACCGCTCACCCATCTGGAATCTCCCGTTCGGGTTGAAATTTTGCCATCCAAGGTCATTGCAGACTTGAATATGCAAAATGGCTTTTTTGTGGTTATATATTTTATGAAGATTTCATTTTGTACTCTACATTTATCCTCGAGCAGTCCGGTGATGACCTCAATTCCATTTTTCTGAAGGATCTTAACTCCCCTGCCTGATACTAATGGGTTTGGGTCTTCCATACCGATTACTACTTTCTTGATGCCTCTTTTTATTATTGCATCCACACATGGAGGAGTCTTTCCATAATGGGAGCATGGTTCCAAGGTAACATACATTGTTGCCCCTTTAACATCTTCTCTTGCATTGTGGAATGCATTTACTTCTGCATGGGGTCCACCGTAGTATTGATGGTACCCTTCTCCAACTATCCTTCCATCTTTTACAATAACCGCTCCCACAAGAGGGTTTGGATTTGTAAAACCTGATCCCTTTTCTGCCAGTTCCAATGCATATTCCATATATTTCTCGTCCATAAGACCTCCTTGAACACAAAAATGCCCTGATTAAAAAATCAGGGCTTGTAGTATCCACAATATACTTTGAATAATTAACTATCTTCTTTCATCCAGACTTTACTGTCGGCTTCGGAATTTAACCGAATCAGCCTTACGGCTCGCGGGCTTTACCGCCGGTAGGGAATTTCGCCCTGCCCTGAAGATTTAATATTAAGTTCGAGAAAACTATATCATTAATATGGAAGCTTGTCAATTTACAATTCATCAAACAAAGGCACCTGTTGTCTCTTAATCCAAGAGTCTATTCATTGTGATGCTTTCAACCATCCTATTCTTAATGTGGAAGGTCATAACATTAACATAATCAAAGGGCTCGTATCTGTAGTCATCCTCCTGATCAGTAAGCTCTCCTCCTAGAAGTACTCCCTCAGGATATGATTCCCTGAGGACCTCATAGCTGTCTCCAACCTTGACCTTTCTTAATGCCTGATATCTTGAATCGGTTATTTCCACACTGAAAATAAAAGGCTCTACACTGTCCTTTGCCTCGATAGTCTTTATAACAAGACCCTCATATGAGTATTCTTTTTCTGTAAGTCCAATAAGCTGATCCATATTTCTTCCATCATCCTTGGAATAGGTATGGGTTTTAGTATCAGTTGCTACTCCAAATAGAAGCTCCATTTTATCCTCATCTACTATATCACCAAGGGTTATTGTATTACCCTCATGTATAAACGCCAGCTGCTTCATTAGTGCCTTTTCGCTGTTATCAATATTGCATAGCTCCTTGGCTTCCTCCGATGCCTCCTCAACAAATTCAGATGGAGCCTCATCTGGCTCCTCAACAGTCTCAACAGGTATCTCACTAGGCTCGGGTTTTTCCTCTACAGCAGTGCACCCGGGCAGCATTATCCCAATAGCCAATACTACAAATATCACTAATCCTATACTCTGTGGCTTTCTCATTACTCACACCTCGTTTTTTATTCTTGTATAGTATTTTGTTTAGCCAATTTTTACCCTCTATCCAAAATGTTAATCCCACAGGTGAATCTAGTCCTCGCACCCTAATCCGAAGGAAAGTCAAACTTATAACCTTTTCAGAATAATACTCAAAAATAAACTATTTGAGAAATTTTTATCAATTTTTATCGAAAACCTTGATTTATATTTACGTTGGTCTATAATAGAATCTGTAGGTAGCAAATTAGTGGCGATATTTTTTTGAAGATTTATGTTAATTATTTAACGCAATAAGAAGGGAGTGGATTTATTTGAACAAAGGAATGAATTTTGATCTTAGCCCAAAGCAGGCGATGATGCAAAAACTTTTCAGAGAATTTGCAGAAAAAGAGGTTGAACCAATAGCAGCTGATATTGACGAGGAGGAACGATTCCCAGAAGAAACCGTAAGAAAGATGAGCGAAATCGGAATGATGGGAATACCTTTTGAAAGCAAGTACGGTGGCTCTGATGGAGATAATCTATCATACATACTTGCTGTGGAGGAGTTGTCAAAGGTTTGTGGTACAACTGGAGTTATCCTTTCAGCTCATACCTCTTTGGCATGTAATCCCATATATACATATGGCACGGAAGAGCAAAAACAAAAGTATCTTATCCCTCTGGCCAGTGGAAAAAGACTTGGGGCATTCGGTCTTACTGAGCCTAATGCAGGTACGGACGCAGCCATGCAGCAGACTGTAGCTGTGGAAGAAGGAGATTTCTACAGAGTCAACGGTACAAAGATATTTATTACAAACGGTGGTTACGCACACACCTATGTAGTTTTGGCAATGACCGACAAATCCAAGGGAAATAAAGGCATTTCAGCTTTTATCATGGATACGGACATGGAAGGATTTTCAATCGGAAAAACTGAGCACAAGCTTGGAATCAAGGGAAGCTCAACAACTGAATTGATTTTTAAGGATGTAATGGTTCCAAAGGAAAATCTTCTTGGACCCAAGGGCAAGGGATTTATGATTGCAATGTCAACCCTCGATGGTGGAAGAATTGGTATAGCTGCACAAGCTCTTGGAATAGCACAGGGATCCCTGGACCAGGCAGTAAAATATACAAAAGAGAGAAAGCAGTTTGGAAAACCAATCTCCGCATTCCAGAACACCCAATTTACCATAGCCGATCTTCAAACAAAAATAGATGCAGCAAGACTTCTTGTATACAGGGCTGCATATACTAAGGATATGAACAGAAACTACAGCTCCGAGGCTGCAATGGCCAAGTTATTTGCATCAGAGGTTGCCATGGAAGTAACTACAAAATCAATCCAGCTTCACGGTGGCTATGGATATACAAGGGATTACCCTGTTGAGAGAATGTTCAGAGATGCCAAGATTACCGAAATCTACGAGGGTACATCTGAAGTTCAAAAAATGGTTATTGCAAGCAAAATCTTAAGATAATGGAGGTGTGTTATGAATATACTGGTATTGTTAAAACAAGTTCCGGACACTACGGAAATGAAAATAGACAAGGAAAAGGGTACCCTTATTAGAGAAGGCGTTCCTACAATAACAAATCCCGATGACCTTGCGGGTATGGAAGTTGCGCTTCAGCTGAAGGACAAATACGGAGCAAATGTAACTGCAATTACTATGGGACCACCACAGGCTGAGAACATGCTTAGGGAGCTCTATGCAATGGGGGCTGATGAAGCTGTTCTCTTAAGCGACAGAAAATTTTCTGGTGCAGATACATGGGCTACATCAAATACTCTTGCTGCATACATCAAGACAGTGGATTATGACCTGATAATTGCAGGAAGACAGGCAATTGACGGAGATACAGCTCAGGTTGGTCCACAGACTGCTGAAAAGCTTGGTCTACCACAGATATCATATGTTGATGAAGTAATGGAGTTTTCCAAGGATAAAATCGTTGTCAAGAAAGCACTTGAAAACAACTATGAGGTACTTGAGTGCTCATTACCTTGTGTAATAACTACGTTAAGTACAATTGCAAAGCCGAGATATATGCATGTAAGAGGAATCTCCCATGCTTTTGAAAAGGACGTACCTGTAAAGGGATTTGATGATCTGGATATTGATCCAGCAATAATAGGGCTTAAGGGTTCGCCCACAAAGGTTAAAAAGACCTTTACAAGGGAAGTTCACTCTAATTCGGACATATTAACTCTGGATGGCAAGGCTTCTGCAAGAAAGGTCGCTGAAATACTTATGGATATGAACTTTATTGGGAAATAAGGAGGGATTGAATATGAATATAGCTGAATACAAAGATATATATGTCTTCTGTGAAGAGCGGGAAAACAAGATACACGATTCATCCCTCGAACTTCTCGGAGAGGCAGTAAGACTTGTAAATGACAGGCCTTCACTTAATTACAAAGTGGTTGGTGTAGTAATCGGAAATCATTCAGATGAGCTGGCTGAGATCGCTGGATACTACGGTGCAGACAAGATAATCTTTCTGCATAACGAAAAATTAAAACACTACAGCACAGAAATATATACTGAACTTTTCATGGATATAATAAGAAATGACAAACCGGATATAATCCTTATACCTGCAACAGTACTGGGAAGGGACCTTGCACCAAGGATTGCAGCAAGGTGTGACACAGGACTAACTGCGGATGCTACAAAACTAGATTTTGATCCTGAAAACGAAGAATCTCCACTTCTATATGTTACAAGACCTGCATTTGGAGGAAACCTTTTTGGAACAATAATCAATGAAACCAAAAGACCCCAGATGACCACAATCAGACCAGGGGTAATGGAACCAATACACAAGGATACTTCCAGAAAGTTCGAAATGGACAAAAGAGAAGTGGATATCGATAAAATAGAAGATAAGGTTAAGCTGATCGAAGTCCTTAAAAAGGACAATATGGCTGTAGATATCACCAAGGCTGATATTATCCTTTCAGGTGGTAGAGGAGTCGGTGATAACTTCCACGTACTTGAAGAATGTGCAAAGATGATTGGAGCTGAGGTTGGTGCTTCAAGGGGAGCTGTAGACAAAGGATTTATCGGCAAGGACCATCAGGTAGGTCAAACTGGCAAAACCGTTAGGCCAAAGGTATATATAGCCTGTGGGATATCAGGAGCAGTTCAACACCTTGCAGGAATGGAGAAATCCGACTTCATCATCGCCATAAACAAGGATCCAGGTGCAGCAATTTTCAGTGTTGCAAATATCGGACTTGTGGGAGATGCTCTGGAAATACTTCCACTCCTTACAGAAGAAATTAGAATCTATAGAGAAAGACCATACTAAACTTCAGAGAAAGTATATAGCAAGGCGAGAGATATCACATCTCTCGCCTTGTTATATACTAATCAATTATTGTTTTAGGCTCTTCTCTATGATAGGATTATCACTAAGTGCAACAATAATGAAAGGAGTCTGATTATGACTAAAAAATTTAGTAAGTTGATAATAATCTTGTCTTTTGTGCTTATACTTGCCGCCTGTTCAGGTGGAAATGAGGGTGGAAATTCTGAATTTGAACTGGGTGATCCAATTGCCTCAGTAAACGGTGTCACACTGCACGAAGGGCCCTATGAAAGAGCTGTGGAAAGAATACTCCTAGGCTATCAACAGCAAGGGATAACACTGGATGGTGAAAATGGAGAAACAGTTAAGGAACGAGTCCATAAACAAATCCTTGACCAGATGATTCAGATTGAAGTATTGACCCAAGAAGCCCAAAACCTTGGATTTACTCCAACCGACTCGGAAGTTCAGGCTGAGCTAGACTCTTTCAAGGGACAGTACGGCTCAGATGAAGAATATAATAATGCTCTTTCTGAGAATCTTTTTACAGAGGAAGAATTCAGAAAGATTATCTTTGAGGATATCAGCGTTAAGACACTTTTTGACGAGGTTGTAGCAGATGTTTCAGTCACTGAAGAAGAAGTAGAGGATTATTACCTGGAGATCGTTCAAGAGGCTCAGCAGCAATTGGATGCTCTTAGAGCTGATGGCCAGGAGTTGACTCAGGAACAGATCGCAATGATGGCACCTCCCTTTTTCGAAGAAGTCCAGGAAGATATTTATAATCAATTGATGCAGCAAAAAACTCAGGAAAAGCAGATGGAATACGTGAATAAACTCATGGAAGACAGCGAAATAGAAATGCTGATCGAAGAATAAGCAAAGCTGAGTCTAGATGCAAAAGTGCCCAGGGGGTCGATCCCCATGGGCACTTTTCAATTGAATTTACGCTTTCTTTCGCCAATCCTCGCATCGACAAAATACGTTTAATGATTATCTTTAGAACTATCTTCATATTCCATATAATAAAACTCTGCATTCTTTGTAGTAAGTGTATCCCTGAGATATTTATCTTTGATTTCAAAGCCAATATTTTCATAACACCTAATTGCTCTTCTGTTAAAACTCCTTACTTCCAATGCTATGGATCTGCCTGGGAACCTATTTTCGCTCTCCTCTATCAATAACTTCATTATATCTGCCCCTAGTCCTTTTCCACACAATGAAGGTTTTAATCCAATTCCTAGAAGTACAATTCCATTTTTAATTGTTATTACCCCATAAGCCACTAATTGATTGTCCTGAGTAACTGATAGAAAACTAGCTTCTCTTTCTTCCTTTACAGCTAACTCCCAATTATTCTCTACTACTCTATCCCAATCAGATAGATTGTATACAGCGTACTCTCCTTCGTACTCCCAAGTGCATATCTCTTTGGCATTTTCTTCATTCATTACTGATAACTTATAACTGTACATATTTCCCCCCATAATTTCCTAACTGTAACAATCACCTGTGAACTATGAAACTAGTTAAATCTATGTATCTATCTAATCTTGTCTGCTTCCCAAAATTAGCTTTTCCATTTCACACCTCCTTGCTGATTCTGATTACATATCATTTAAAGAATTATAAAAATTTGCCAGGAATTCTTCATCGAATTCACTACCCCAAACCTTATATAATGAATAGTTATCCCTCTTATCCATAATAGATATGTACTCATCCCCTCTAATTGTAGCTCTTAACAGTTGTTCATCTTTAGTGTCCTTAATAGTTATGCTATAACTTTTTAAATCATCAAGCTTGTCATAGCTTTTATTTGATCTCCTATATTTGTAAGAATTGAGGAATTCCATAATCTCTTCTGAGTGGTGCTGATTCTGAGATTCCATTCTCTCGCCACTTTCTTCGAATGTATTTCTAAAGATTATACTGAGATTTACATTTTCATCCACAACTGGTTCTTCACCAATAATTGCAATTAGATTTCTTGGATAAAAAACTGTAATTGCTGCTATAAGTGTTATTAAAAATGCTAAAACTGATCTTTTTTTCATAAAACCTCCCTGACAACCTCCAAATTTCTATTCATATCAATTAAGCATCTCGTTATAGCTTAATTGAATATATCCGTGAACTATCTCCCCATGGATGATAACCTGTGCCAATATGTTCAAATCCATATTTTTCATAATACCCAACATGATCTGTGCACAGATATAGATTAGAAAATCCACCTTCCTTTGCATCTTCTTTAGCTTTATCCATAAGTAGAGAACCGTAGTGATTTCCCCTATATTCTCCCTCAATGTATATTGCACATATCCAAGGATATAAGTCCATTCGACTTATGAAATCATTTGTAATAAGGCCGGCACAACCAATTATTGTATCATCCTCCATCAAAAGGTACCACTGGGGTAGTGGATTGGTCGCATCAATACAGTGTTCAATACTGTCTTCGTATACTTTCATGCTACTGGATGATGATGCCCATATCTTCTGAAAGTACTCAATTGCCTTCCTTGTGTAATCCGGGTTTTCCCTTACGGAAATAATTCTCATGGTCTTCCCACCTTTAAAATATCTTGTAATTTATACTCTAAATCTTCTATTCTGTTATAGAAAATGGTCTTTCTTGATATACCCTCCATTGTTTCGGATATATCCGAGCCTTGCTTGGCTATTGTAATTACAGGTATATCCTTTGCATAGGCATATCCCGCTTCAATTCCAAGTCCAACGCCCTTTTCAGACAGGTCGATTATCAACAGATCACATTCATCAATTTTCCCAAATGTCACCTTCATTAAATCATATGAATTAGCAAATTCGTTCGTTCCTCTGTAGTCATTTCCTACAATACTAACCGTTTCAAAGCCCTTTCTCTCAATAATCGCTTCCAAACTATCAACAATATCCTTGTTTCTACGGTCTTTATGGTATTTAACTGCTATATACGCCTTCATACTTCCAGGACCATTTTGATATGAGGAATTCCGTCTTCCATAAACTCTTCTGACACCTGCATAAATCCGGCTTTTTCATAGTATTCTTTTGCATAGGATTGAGCCTCTATAACAATCTTGTCCGCATTCATCCTCTCTTTTGCAACCTTAATGCCCTCCGAAAGGATCCTCTTTCCTAGTCCAATTCCTCTCTCCGTGGTCAAGACACGCCCAATTGATACCTCTTCATGGGATACACCTTTGTCAACCACTCTTAGGTAGGCCTTGATCCCTGTATCATCCTTCAGATACACATGGTAAGATTCTTGATCTCTACCATCCACCTCAGGATAAATGCAATTCTGTTCGACAATAAATACTGCAAATCTAACTTGCAGTATTTCGTATAATTCATCAATTGATAATTCTTCAAATCGCTTCACGATCAATTTCATCATTAACCTCCACCATACATAGCTATTAATTCTTGTCAACTTGTAGTTCTAAATCTGCTCTGCGGAAATCTGAATCATATGCAGGTAATTCGGATCAAGGCCTTTAATTCCAAGCTCATTGAGTGATTCCTCTGTAATCTCGTATTTTTTGCCATTACTTGCTTCTTCTCTTGCAGCCTTGACTATCTTTCCAATAACCTTACTGACTTCATCATCTGACATTCCTGGAAATATTTTGTCCTTGTAATCAAGATCATACCCGACTCCAACAATGCCAGAACTTTCCTCTCTCAGAATATAGTCATCCATCTTAGCCTCTTCCCATTCCACGCTATTGGGAGAGATATTTGAATATAGAGTCATGTTGTCCTGTTCATCAATGACTACCTTGAAATCAAAATTCATATCACTTGGCTGAAGGTATTCATCATACATCAGCTGATAATTCTCGTTTCCGCTTTCCTTGGCTTCTTTTATGTAGCCAGCTGTGTCAGGATCCCTATCATAGTTCTTGCTTACAATTGTGTAAAGAAACTCAGCTTCTACATTTCCATCAACCATTTCTTCGTGGTAGTCTGAAATTCTAAATTCCAGCAGTTCATAGTAAGGTGAAAAAGTTTTTATGCTTTCCTCTTTCAAATACTCCCTTATCATATTATATGCTGAATTATCTTCCTCTTCCTCTTCTTCTTGCTCTTCTTGCTCTTCTTGAGGATTTTCATCTCGTTCAAGCAGATCTACGGATATTGTCTCTATACCAAGGGGATACTTCTCCGCCACTGGTCCCTTATGAGTAACTCTTACCCGGTCTCCAACCATAAATTCAAAATTATCACTAACTGATAGGCTTACTTCCACCAGATCCCCGGATCTTCTGATATCCTCGCCTTCATCAGCGAGTACAATTGCTGTCAAGCCATTTATCTCAGTTATGGTTCCAACAAACTCCTCTTTAACTTCTTGGCTGCATCCCGAACCAACAATTCCCAGTATGACTGTAAATATCAATAACAACTTCCTTTTCATTTCAATTCACTCCTTAGTGATCAAATATTAGTGATTTAACAACAGCAAAGTACTCCCGTATATATGATTGCAATAAAATTGAAGGCGGAATTTTTGCAGGTAACCCATAGGCCTCCATCCCCTGCCTTTTAGCCAAGAATTTTGCCCTGAATATATGATGTTCATTGGTTATAACCAGAACTGTGACTGGTTCATCTGTTTCTTCCTCAATTAATTCCTTCGAGTATTTCATGTTCTCATATGTAGATGTAGCTCTGTCTTCAACTATGATTCTATTTTCATCAATTCCATTTTCAACAAGGTACTTTCTCATTGCTTGGGCTTCAGGTATTGTCTCATCCGTTCCCTGCCCACCTGTAACAACAACTTTTGTGCTCTCATTTTCAATAAGATAATCCTCAGCCGCCTTAAGCCTTTCTGCTAGCGCTGGTGATGGTACATCTCCATAGAGCCTTGCTCCAAGAACTATTACATAGTCAACCTGGGGTGCATCTGCTTCTCTTCCTTCTAAAAGAATGATACCTTCTATAAGTACAAAAGAAATAATAAATAATGAAGCTATCAAAATTAGTATTCTCTTATAATTATTTTTCATTATCCTCTCCATCATGAAATTATGACTTTATAGCTAACTATCTCAAACATAGATTGCTAATTTAAAAATATCGGTTTATCCTTTTCTAACTCCATTATACCGAAAATTCAATTTATTTGATTACAATTAAATTACAATTGTTGGCATTAACAAAGCTGTAGTCTAAAACAACACAATTTTCCATAGTATTGCATAAAACCATAAGTTGTGAGAAAATTAAGATGGAGGTGCATAATATGTTACCTATAAGCTGGAATTCAGAAATCTCAATATTCAATGACAAGACCATACTAAAGCAGCTGGGAATTTCCATTGGAATCCCCTTTGGTCTATTGCTTGTCTTCCTCATTATTATAAAGGCATGGTACGGAGTCCTTCTAGTGGCTGCGACCCTTATTCTTGGTTATATCTTCGTATACGTAGTCTATGGGGGCAAGTACTCTGTAAACTATGTTATCGATGAAAATGGCATCAGGATGGAATCAGATGATAAACATAAGAAGAAGGCGAATACTGTCGGAATTCTTACATTCCTTACAGGGATATTTTCAAAGAGTCCCACGGTGTCGGGAGCTGGACTCTTATCAACCTTCAATGATAGCAAAAATATTCCTTGGGATAAAGTCAAGGATATCCAATACAATAACAGCAGAAATCTAATAGTTGTAAAGGCTTCTTCTGCAGATAAGATTTATCTTTTCTGTCCCCCAGAGCTTTATGAAACAATCAGAGGTGCCTTAAGGGAATCTCTGGGGAAAAAATAAAAATCATCGCCACTAAAAAAATCAGGCAAATGCGAGGCCACTGAAAAAGTGAAAAAATATTTGGGAAAAGTCCTTAAGCAAAAAGGACTTTTCTTTTTTTTGTCGAATAA